>NZ_BAAAZG010000057.1:136122-156668 GCF_039536785.1 Actinomadura miaoliensis | reverse complement strand
GTCCAGGATCCGCAGCGTGACCCGCTGTTTCTCCCACCGGACGAAGTACCAGTACACGGTCTGCCAGGGCGGGAAGTCCGCGGGCAGCTGCCGCCACGCGCAGCCGGTGCGCACCACGTACACGATCGCGTCCACGATGTCGCGCCGCGGGTGCTTCTCCGAGCGGCCTCCACTGCCGGCCGCAGGCAGCAGAGGCTCGACCAGCGCCCACTCGTCGTCGGTCAGGTCTGAGGGGTAACACGACTGCCGAGACATCCCGCCATCCTGGGCGAACCCGCACCAACGATCACGTAGACACACCGACCGAGATCAACCTCTCAAACACGCACTAACAAGATCTTCAGCAGTCTTCTAGGCCGTGTTTCAGGTAGCGGGCGGCTCTTGGGCGGATAGTTCTTCGGCCAGTTCCATACAGCGCAGGCGGGCTGGGGAGAAGTCGTAGGGCATTTTGCCGATGGCTTCGAACACGCTCATGGAGTCAGCCTCCCGCCTGGCAGAGTTGAGGTCGGCCTCGTCCTCGCCGTCATCGGCGGTAGCAGGGTGCAAAGTGTCCCAGGCGGCGAAGAGGGCATCCTCGTCCTTCCCTAGGCCGGACTCCTCGATGACGGCCTGCAGGGCGCTTTCGAAGGCGTGCCGTTCGGCCGCCACCTGAGCCACCCGCGGATCATCGACGGCGACGCTGTCATCGAGTGCCTCCTCGGCGTCGTCGATGCGGTCGGAGTCCTCCCGCAGAGTGGGATGCGTGGCCAGGACGACGAAGCGGGTGGCCTGGACGGCCGCGCCGAGCGGGCCGAAGATCCGCTCAGTGACCAGCAGACTGTCCAGGTCCGCCTGACGCAGGGAGCCCTCGGGCAGGCTCTTGAGACGGTCGGTGACGAAGTCGGAGAGCAGGCCCATCCGGCTGCCTTCGGTGCGCATCCGCTGCACGGCGGTCCGCTGCCGCCGCAATTCCGCCTCCTGCTCGGCGAGGGTTTCCTCCAACCGCTCCAGGATGCCCGCGATACCGTCTCCGCTGTCCGCACTGGCAGAAGCCGTGCCGGTGGTAAAGGCGTCACGGATGTCGTCCAGGGCGATCCCGGCGTCGGCCGTCTTGCGAATCCACAGCAGTCGGATCATGTCCTCGTACCCGTAGCGGCGGCGGTCATCGCCGCCCCGCTCAGGCTCGGGGAGCAGGCCGATCTCGTGGTAATGGCGAATCGCCCGCGGCGTGGTGCCGGCGAAGGCCGCCGCGTCACCGATCTTGACCCGGCGAGGTGGCATGAAGGACGAATGCACGAGCAGGGACCTTTCTTCAAGGGACCGGGGTGTGACTCCACCGAACCACATGCCGCTACGGAAGGTGCAACCCCATACACACCGCCCCGCGCCATGCCAGGAAACGCGCTCTTCCTCCGTAATGACCGCAGGCTCGTCCTTTCCTGCTGGGGCATCCGCACGACGGCAGACCGAGGGTTCACAGTCACTGATGAATCGTCGCGACCTGAACCGTCGCCTCGAACCCCCGGTGAGGCGCGACCCGCCAGGCGAGCGCCGTGGGCCGGGACTTCGAAACACAGCCTGGCCGGCAGGGGATGGGTCAGGTGAGTTCCAGGCCGCCGTCGATGGTGAGGACCTGGCCGGTGAGCCAGGTGGTGGCCGGGTCGGCCAGGTGCAGGATCCAGGCGGCGACCTCGTCGGGTTCGCCGCGCCGGCCGAGTGGGATCCGGGCGGTCTCGTCCTGCTTGATCTGTTCGATGACGGTCGCGGGCAGCCCGGCGGCGGCCAGGGCCTGGCTTTCGGTCGGCCCCGGGGCCAGCGCGTTGACCCGGATCCCGTCGGGGGCCAACTCCACCGCCCAGCTACGGGTGAGCTGTTCCAGGGCGGCTTTGGAGGCGGCGTAGTGGGCGGCACCGGGCAGCGGCCGGTGCCCGTAAGTGCTGGAGATGTTGATGATCGAGCCCTGGACGCGGCGCAGGTGCGGCAGCGCGGCTCCGGCCAGCAGGCTGGGCGCGATGACGTTGAGGTCGAACAGGCCGGTGACGGCCTCGGCGGTGGTGTCGGCCAGCGGCATCACCCGGGTGGCGCCGGCATTGTTGACCAGCACGTCCACGCGCCCCCAGCGGGCGGCGGCAGCCTCGACCACCTGATGGGGGGCACCGGGGGCGCGCAGGTCGGCCGGATGGGCGACGATCGCGGAGTGACCGACGGCGGTTTCGGCCAGAGCGTCCTTGCGGCGCCCGACGCCGAGCACGTGGGCTCCGGCCCGGGCGAAGGCACGCGCGGCGGCGCGGCCGATGCCCGATCCGGCCCCGGTGACGATGGCGACCCTGCCCGCGAAGTCCTGGACGGTCACATTGGCCTCTTTGTTCGATGTTCATAGAACATCGAACAAAGGTAGCATGGAGATCATGAAGCAGACGCGGCATCCCGAACCCGATGAGATGACCCTCATCGAGGTGATGAGGGCGCTCAGCGATCCGATCCGTGTCGGGCTGGTGCGGGTGCTGGCCGACGGTCGTGAGCGGGGATGGGGCGAGTTGCGCGCCCCGGTGGCCAAGTCGACCCTCAGCCACCATCTACGGATGCTGCGTGACGCGGGCGTGACCCGGACCCGGCAGGAGAGCACCCGCTGCTTTGTCGAACTGCGGCGCAGCGACCTGGACACCCGGTTCCCCGGTCTACTGGACGCGGTGCTTGGCGCGGCCCACGGCGACGATGTCGGCGGCCAAGTGGCGCTGGCTTCCGACGCGGACGATCCGACGGGGTGATGAACGGGACGAGCCCCGGCGACGGGTGCAGGCCGCCGAGGCCCGAATGTTCAGCTGGGGTCAGCCGCGGCTCCACTGCTGGTCCGCCCAGGGCGGGGTCCAACGCGTTCGCGTTCGGGTGCCTCACCAAGAGCTGCAACCGGGACTGCCAGGGCACCCGGCGCGAAGACCGCCGCCGCAGCCGCCGCCAGGCACGCCGCGAACTGCGGGCGTATCGCGGCGAAGACTGACCTAGGCCGTGTCGTCAAAGTGTCAGGCAGAGGATGGGGCGTCCGCGGGCTGATGACCGGCGGGTGCTGAACGGGATCGTGTTCAAGTTCCGCTCCGGGGTGGCCTGGCGGGATGTGCCCGAGCGGTACGGGTCGTGGCGGTCGCTGCACACCCGCTTCCGCCGGTGGGCCGCCGACGGGACGTTCACGCGGATGCTGCACGCCGCGCAGGCGCGGGCGGATGCCACGGGCGACGTCAAGTGGCTGGTGTCGGTGGACTCCACCATCGTGCGCGCCCACCAGCACGCCGCCGGTGCCCGAAAAGGGGGCGCCAGGCGCTCGGCCGGTCCCGGGGCGGGCTGACCACCAAGATCCATCTGGCCTGCGACGGCAAAGGGCGCCCGCTGGGGTTCGTGGTGACCGGCGGCAACGCGGGTGACTGCACCCAGTCCACCGCGGTGATGGCAACGATCCGGGTCCCACGGCTTGGGCCGAGCCGCCCTCGCGTGCGGCCCGATCACCTCATCGCGGACAAGGGATACAGCACCAAGGCCATCCGTGCCCGGCTGCGCGAGCACGGGATCGGCGCCACCATTCCCCAACACGCCGACCCGGATCCGCAACCGGGCCCGCCGCGGCCGCGCACCCGCCTTCGACAAGGGCGTCTACCGGCTGCGGAACGTGGTCGAACACTGCTCAACCGGCTCAAGCAGTGGAGCGGCATCGCCACCCGCTACTGCAGACCGCCCGCTCCCACCAAGCCGCCGTCACCCTGGCCGCCCTGCCCATGTGGCTATGACACTTGACGACACTTCCTAGCGGCGAAGCCCCGTCGTTTCCCGAGCAGCGTCCCCGCGCCGTCCCCCAGGTGCTATAGCAGTATGGGAACCAGGCAGGTTGGGCACTCGAAAGAACCAGGGGGGATTATGTCGAAACCGCCGCTGCCCGAATCCGCGGTGACCATGTTGCAGAAGCCCAATCCGGCGGTCATCACCACGCTGCGCCCCGACGGGCAGCCGGTGTCCACCGCAACGTGGTACCTCTGGGAGGACGGCCGGGTGCTGGTCAACATGGACGAAGGCCGTAAGCGCCTCGATCATCTGCGCAACGACCCTCGTGTCTCGCTGACCGTGCTGGACGAGTCCGACTGGTACACCCACGTCACCATCATCGGACGCGTCGTCGACATCAGCGAGGACGAGGGACTGGCCGGCATCGACCGGTTGTCCCGGCACTACGGCGGCCAGCCGTACCCGGTCCGGGACCGCGCCCGTTTCAACGCCTGGATCGAGATCGACCGCTGGCACGGCTGGGGCGCCCACCGGGACAGCGACCAGGTCAGCGGTTGAGCTGACGCCGAGTCGATGAGGTTCCGCCGGCGGCGGCCTGCCAGGCCCGGAGGGTCGCCTCCGGGGCGTACCGTCACCCGGTCGCCTGGCCCGCCGCTGCCGGCAGAGCCGGTCGCCTTACCGCCCCGCCGCATTGAGCGTGAGGTGACCGCGACGTCAGAGGCCCTCGCCTCACGCGCCAGAGCAACCGCCTCGTTGAGCTCCGGCCGCGTTGTGGCGCGGTGGCGATCTTCTCGGACAGAACCCGGATGGCGCGCGGCGGCCAGGACGTCGTGCTGGACTGGCGACGGTGGAGGCGCGGGCACGCCCGGCCCAGGACCCGCGTTCGCCGGCCCAAGTCGGCGCGTGCAGGTGAGGGCATTCGCCGAAGCGGGACGGTGTAGTACTGGAAGGCCAGCGCCCACTCCGGCAACCGACGACAACTACCAGCGGGTGGAAAGCGCACGCCTGCCTGATGTGGCATAACCGAACAAGACGAGCGGTTCACCCAACGCCACAACGGACACTCATCGGCGATAACGAGTCAGAAAGACCTCGTGCCGCACTGGCGGCGCCGACCGTCGATAACGATGGCAGGCCGCTCGCCGAACACGGCAGCCTGGGCCGCAGAGCCCAACCCACAACGACGAACCGCCTTGGTGGAGAGGGATGCAGCCCGAACAGTATGTAGAGATGGCCGACCCCGCAGAGCTCGCGGCACGGCTGCGGCACGTTTACTGGATCGGCGGCGGCAGCGGTGCCGGCAAGTCGACGATCGCCCGCCGGCTCGCCGACCGCTACGGCTGGCGACTCTACGCGACCGACGACATGATGCCGGATCACGCCAGGCGGACCACCCCCGAGAATGCTCCTTTCCTGCACAGGTTCATCACCATGGACATGGACGAGCGATGGGTGAACCGGCCCCCCGAAGTCATGCTCGAGACATTCCATTGGTTTCGAGGCGAAGGCTTCGAACTGATCGTCGAAGATCTCCTGGACATGCCGAGGGAACCGTGCGTCATCGTCGAGGGCTTCCGGCTGCTGCCGCACCTGGTGAAACCTCTACTCGCCGCTCCTGAGCAGGCCGTTTGGCTTCTGCCCACTCCTGATTTCCGTCAGGCCGCCTTCCGGAGTCGTGCCGAGCCAGGAGAGGGGTTCGTTTGGAAGACCAGCGATCCGGCGAAGGCGGACCGCAACATCGCCGAGCGCGACCACATGTTCACAATGCGCCTTCAAGAGGAAACCGAGCGCCTCGAATTGCGCACCATTCAGGTCGACACCACGATGACCGAGGATGATCTCAGCGCGCAAGTGACCAGAGCATTCGGACTCTGAAAGGCGTTGGCGCACAGGCAGCTCTTTCGGCCGGGCAGCTCACCTTTGCGCAACTCTGGGTGGCCATGCCATAGCCCTTGGCCCACTGCACCCGTGCGAGTGACGTATCCGGGTTGAGGATGACCCCATCTCCGTCCGAACCGGCGGTCAGGCGGGGCCGGGCGGGAGGTGCACGGTCATGATGAGGTCGCAGGGGCCGGCGCCGGAGCCGCGGTAGGTGTGGGGTGAGTCGCCGTCGAAGGTGGCGGTCTGCCCTGCGGTGACGGTGTGTTCGGTGCCGTCGACGACGAGGGTCATCTGCCCGTCGGTGACGCTGATCGTCTCCACGACGCCTGCCTGGTGGGGCTGGCTGGGGTATTCCTCTCCGGGGTGCAGCCGCCACCGCCATACCTCGACGGGTGCGGGGCCGGTGGTGACCAGCATGAGGCGGGCCTCGCCGCCGTGCTCGCCGGTCCACAGCGGTGCGATCTCCTCAGCGGTGGTGACGCGGACGGTGCGGCCTTCGGGCGAGCCCTGCATCAGGGTGGGCACGGAGATGCCGAGGGTGTCGGCGAGCCGGACGAGGGTGGCGAGGTTGGGGTTGCCCTGGGCCTTCTCCAGCGCGGCGAGGGCGCCTTTGGAGACCTTGGCGCGTCGGCCGAGCTCCTCCAGGGACAGGCCGGCGCGGACCCGGGCGGCGCGGACGTTGTGGGCGACGGTCCGCAGCGCGGCGTCGTTTTCGGTCATCTGATCGCCACCCTCCCGATCGGTCGTTTCAATGTACCTCACGGTCGATCGATTGGCCGTGTCGGTCGTTCTGATGTACCTTCCAGTCGTTCGATTGACCCATGTCGGGGGGTGTCGTGATCGCTTTGCTGCTGGCTTTGGGCAGCTCACTGGCCTACGGGTGCGCCGACTTCCTCGGCGGACTGGGCGCCCGGAAGGCCCATGTGCTGCGAACGGTCATGGTCGCCGCCCCGGCGAGCCTGGTGGTCGAGCTGCTGCTGTGGCCGGTGCTCGGCGCCTCGTTCGGCACCGGCGTGCTGGTGTGGGGGGCGGCGTCGGGCGTGGCCTCGGCGGCGGCGTTCACGCTGCTGTACCGCACGCTGGCGATCGGCCCCATGAACGTGCTGTCGCCGGTCACGGCGCTGGTGTCGGCCGTGCTGCCGGTCGCGGTCGGCCTGGTGCAGGGCGAGCACCTGTCAGCGGCCGGGCTGGTGGGGTTGCCGCTGGCGCTGGTGGCGGTGGTGCTGGTCAGCGCCGGACACGGTGCCGCCTCGGCCCGTCCGTCCGGGACGGCGCTGCTGCTGGCGTTCGGCGCCGGCGCGGCGATCGCCCTCCAGTTGATCTTCCTGCACCAGGCGCCGTCCGGTAGCGGGGTGGCTCCGCTGATCGTCGGCCGGGCGGTGTCTTCGGCGCTCACGCTCACGGCTGCCGCGGTGATGTTCCGCAGGCTCGGCGAGGAGAAGCCCGCCTACGCCGTGTCGGCCGCCGCCGGGATGCTGGACTCGATCGCCAACCTGCTGTTCCTGCTCGCCACCCGAAGCGGTGACCTGGCGATCGTCGCGGTGATCGTCGCCCTGTACCCGGCCGGGACGGTCCTGCTCGCCCGCGGGGTGCTGCGCGAGCGGATCGCCCGCGGCCAGCTCGCGGGCCTGGGCACCGCCGCCGCCGCGGTCAGCCTGCTGGCCCTCACCTGACCAGCCCACACCGCTTCCCACCGATCACACGAACTCGAAAGAGGGGCCCGCGCGAGCCTGAACCGCGCCGAGCGGCAGACCTGGATTCCAAAGGCTTTCGGCCGGTGGCCTGGTCAGCCTCCGGAGGAAAGGTCGCGCAGGCCGTCGACCATCGCGTCGTGGCTGCGGCGAAGCGGCGCCGTTCACGAACGCCTCGATGCGGTCTCGGAGTTCGGCCGCCGCCGCGCTGCCTCGGCGGCGCGGCGAGCCCACGCGTGGTCGCGTCAGAGCCCGACGAGTTCGACGCTTTCGCCCGGCTTCAGGCGCCGGATGTCGGAGCCCGCCCGCTTGGCCTCCATGGCGAGGACGTCGTCCAGGACCTTCAGGCCCCACTCGTTGAGGAGTCCGTCATGGACGGCGTACGCCCGGCGCGGCGCCATCTGGCGCAGGTAGCCGATCATGTCGGGCACCGTCAGCCATGGGGCTTGGCCCGGCAACAGCAGCGTGGGCGCGTCGACCACGGTCAGGGCGTCGCCCGGATGGAAGACCTCCCCGTCGACCAGGAACCCGACGTTGTCGACCGGGGGCACGTCCGGGTGGCTGAAGTGGTGCTTGTCGCCCACCACCGACACGTCGAATCCCGCGACCGAGAAGTCGTCGCCGCCGTGCACCACGTGCACCCGCTCACCGAGGCCGGTCAGGTGCCGGGCGACGCCAGGGCAGGTGTAGACGGTGAGCTGCGGGTCTTGCAGGCGTTCGGGATCGAAGTGGTCGAAGTGTTCATGCGTGATGAGGACGGCCTCGGCTCCTGTCAGCGCGTCCGCCTCGGGGGTCATGACCCCCGGGTCGATGACGATCGCCCGCCCGTTCTTCTCCAGCCGCACGCAGGCATGCCCGAATTTCGTGATCTCCATGGACTCATGCTGGCAGCGGGCACGTGCACGACGACAAGGCCGTTCGCAACCAGCAGAGCGATCAACGACCCGCGTGCCCTCTGCGACGCCCCACCGCACCGCACCGGCGCGCGCCCCCGCGTTGATCGTCAGGTGAGGGGTTACGGCGCTCCAACGCGTCCGAGATCCTGCGCCGCACCGCGTACATCTCCCGGAACACCGAGAAGAGGTTGCCGACCATGTAAACGTGCGACAGCCTCACCACATCGGCGCGCAACCGCTCAAGTCCAGCCTCGCCGATCTCACGCCTTTCGGTGCTTTCGGCTGGATCCGTGAGCCGCCATGATCACCACCTCTGCCCAGCCTTTCGCCGGTGGTCAGCCTCCGAAAGGGAGGCCGCGCAGGTCCTTGACGACGGTCTCGCGACCGAACACCTCGATGCGCTCCCCCAGCTCCGCCGCCGCCGCGTCGCCTCGGTAGCCCGGCGCCGCCACCTCCCTCAGGACGCTCCACTAGAGACAGGGGCGAGAGCGAGTCAGCCTCGACCGGAGGGAAGTTCTCCTAGTCCTCTCACCATGGTCTCGACGGTCACCCTCCCGAAGGGAGTTCACGCAGGTCGGAACAACGGTCTCGCGACCGAACACCTCGATGCGCTCCCCCAGCTCGGCCGCCGCCGCGCTGCCTCGGAAGCGCGGCGCCGCCACCTCCCTCAGGACGCTCCACTAGAGATTGGGAGCGAGAGCGAGTCAGCCTCGGCCGGAGAGGAGTTCCCATAGGTCTCTCACCATGGTCTCGACGGTCACCCTCCGGAAGGGAGTTCGCGCAGGTCCTTGACGACGGTCTCGCGACCGAACACCTCGATGCGGTCTCGAAGTTCGGCCGCCGTCGCGTTGCCTCGGTAGCGCGGTGCCGCCAATTCCCGATGGATGCTCTCAAGTACGTTGAGGAGCGCGTCGATCCGCTTGTCGGCCGGTAGCTCGAACACCGGCTCCAGGTCGACGGCGTCCAGATCGCCGAGGCGGACATGGAGCCGTGAGAGGTTGACGCGCGTCATGGCCTCGGTGCCGTAGGAGCGCTCGGCGGCGGGCACCTCACCGTAGAGGCTTATGGCACGTTGGAGCAGCGGTACGGCTTCCCGCTCGGTCTCGGGCACCTCCGCGAAGGCCGAGCCCGCAAGCGACGCCTGGTACGCGGGCGAGCAGGCGAACTCGCCGCCGATCTCATCGTGAAGGTCATCGGTGTACGGCCGTTCAGCCGCCGCGCGACCGGCTTCCACGCCACGGCGTACGGCTTCGGCGTCTCCCAGTCGTGCGGCCGCACGCGCGCCGAGCAGGTGCAGGTGAGCGGCGCCGGGGCCGTCGGGAAGGTAGGACACCCCGTTGTACGCCAGGTCACGGGCATGGCCGGGCCGGGCGTCCCAGTAGGCAACTGAGGAAAGGGCGCCGCGCAGGAACCCCATGAGGGGGCGATGGTCGATGCCCTGTGCGTAAACCCACCCCGCTCGAAGCAGCTCTTCGGCCGCGTTCGAATAACCAAGATCCTGGGCGGCGTTCGCCATCAGGGCGTGGAGCGCGCTGAGAAGGAGATACAGCTCGGCTTGGTCGCGCGGCCACAGTTGCTTGTCGAGCGCCGCGTACATCCGGGTACGCACACGACGCATCTCCTGGAAAAGCGGAAGCGGGGGGCCGGTCAGGAACTCCCGGGCAAGTCGCGTGACGTCGGCGCGGAATTGTTCGAGGGTGGCCTCGCCGATGTCACGCAGTTTGGCCCCTTCCGGATGCTCGCTGAATTCGTGAGCCACCATGGATCACCAACTCGTGCTCAAAGTTCGTCCGGTTGCTTGGTCAGCCTCCGGAGGGGGTTCACGCAGTTCGTCCACGTTGTCTTGCGGCGGCGTCTCACCTCGCCCACTTGCCAGCCGGTGACTCGGACGCCGTATGCTCGGGATCTAGTGGAGTAAGAGCGGGTCAGCCTCGGCCGGAGGGGAGTTCTCGTAGTTCTCTCACTATGGTCTCGGTGGTGAACGCCTCGATCTGCTGGTCCAGTTCGCGGGCGGCGGGCTCCTGCTGGTATCGCGAGGACGCCAACTCCGGGCGCATGCGGTGGAGGCGCCGCAGAAGTGCTTCGATTCTTTTGCTCGGTGGAAGCTCCAGCACCGGTCCCAGTGTGAACACCGCAGCGTCGAGGTCACCATCGCGCACCTGCACCGTGGCGAGGTCGATGAGGTTGCACATCACGTAGCCGTGGTAGTGGTCCTCGTCGGGCTCGGGGCCGGCCTCGTAGAGGTCGGCGGCCTGCCGAAGCTCGTCGGCCGCATCTCGTTGAGCGGCGGGTACGGACACCTCCAACAGCGTGCTCCCCGCGAGGAAGTGCTGGGTGGCGCGGGAGAGGCCGAACTCTCCGCCGATCTCCAGCACCTCGTTGGGCCGGGTGCGGTCGCGCGCGTCGTGGGCCGCCTTGATCGCCTGGCGGGCGGCGTCCGCGTCCCCCAGTCGTGCGGCCGCGCGGCCGTGGCGGAGGTGCAGCTGGGCGGCGATCGGCCCGTCCCCGAGATACCTCAGCCCGCTGAGAGCGAGGTCACGGCTGTGGCGCGGGCGCTCCCAGTACACGATGTTGGCCAGTTCCAACCGCAACTGGGCCATCAGCGGCCGGTGATCGATCACCTGCGCGTACACCCACCCGGACCGGACCAGTTCCTCGGCGGCCTGCCGGTTGCCGAGACCGTTGGCGGCGGCGGCCATCAGCGAATGAAGAACTCCCAGCAGGAAGTACAACTCGATCGCGTCGCGCGGCCAGATGCGGCGCTCCAACGCGTCCCAGATCCTGCGCCGCACCGCGTACATCTCCCGGAACACCGAGAAGGGGTCGCCGACCATGTGATCGTGCGACAGCCTCACCACGTCGGCGCGGAACCGTTCAAGTCCGGCCTCTCCGATTTCGCGCCATTCGGTTCTTTCGGCGTGTTCACTGCCTTCGTGGGCCGCCATGATCACCACCTCGTGCTGGGGGTCATCGTCGGTGGGTGCGTCATTTCGACCGTACGTGGGGGTCTGCTCGGATTGCACCTTGGGATCGGTGGAGCGGGCTTTGATCAATTCGAGGAGGGTGAGGCGGTGGGCCTCGGGGAGGTGGGAGAGATCGTCCTCGTCCACCAGGCGGGTGAGATCCGTGCCGTAGACCTCGGCCAGGCCGCGTAGGAATTCCAGGCGGGGGCGTTCGCCGCCGTGGGGCCAGCGTTCGTAGGCGCCGATGCGGGTGCCGGACATGGGGGCACGGCCGTGCTCGTCGTGGAGGCGGTTGTAGCGGTCGGCGGCGGTGTCCTGGGACCAGCCGTGGGCGTGCCGCCACGCGGTGCGGGGGCGATATCCCCAGCGGCGCATCATCTCCTCGGCGATGGCCTGGCGGGTGCGGCCGTCGGCGAGCATGCGTTCCCGCAGGGCGTCACGCTGCCGTTTCCTGGCTCCCGAATGGGGCATTTCGGTTGCCTCCCTTCGCGCGTCCGATCTCTATTAAGCATGGTCTTTTGCAAGATCGCATTCGTGGATCGTGAAAAGGGGTGGGGATTGTCGCGGAAATGGGTTCGTGACGTCGCGTGATCGCAGGTCGGGCGGCGGGGGCGGGTCGTGGAAAGTCACCTCGGAGCCTCCCGTGTCGCGGAGCGTGGTCGTCTGTTGACTGAGCGTCCCCGTTCCGGCGATGTGGAGAGGTGAGGCGATGTGGCGGGCGGTGCGCGATCTCGCGGCGGGAGAGGTGGTGGCGTGGGCGTTGCCCGGCGACCGGACGTGCGCGGGGTTCGCCCGGTCCGCGGTCGGTGATCTGCTGGGCGGGCTGCGGATTCCGCTGGAGATCGTCCGGGACGCGCAGACGATGGTGAGCGAGGCGGCCACCAACGCCTACGAGCACGCGCACATCCCGCTCGGCACGCCAGGGGGGTGGGAGCTATGGGCGTTCCGGGCCGGTCGGGGGGTCGTGTGCGGGGTGTTCGATCCGGTCCCGGACAAGCCGCTGCCCGCGCGTCCCGTGCGGCCGGATCCGTTGCTGGAGCACGGGCGCGGGCTGGCGATCCTGCACGAACTCTCCCGGGGCGCCTGGGGCGTGCACCGGACGCGGGGGCAGCTCGGCGGGCACGTGCCGGGCAAGGTCGTGTGGTTCCGCTGCCCGGTGACCGTGGACCTGCCCGTGCTGGTGCCGCGCGACGAGGTGGAGATGGCACGGGCCGTCCGGGACAGGCTCAGGGCGCGGGGCGTGGAGGGCACCATCCTGGCGTCGTGCTCGCGCATGGCGTGCGTGTCGGTGTGCCGGGGGCTGGACGTGTGGTGCCGGGACGGGCGGTTCTTCGTCCGTGAGGCGGCGCGGTCGATCGTGTGGACGGGTGAGGAGCGGGCCGTGGTGGTCGAGCATGCCGTTCGCCGGTACGAGGAGACCCGCTGCCTTCCGGGCCGTTCCTGACCCTGGCAGTGGTACGACCACTGGTCGTCTGCAGAGCAGAGGTCTGGGAGACCGGGTTCGGCTGCGGAAGGCTCGGTGGCGGCGCCCTATCAGGGATGCCGACGGGGCGCCTACCGCATGCTGGGGGAAGGATTTCGATGAAGTTCGGCGTGAGCACGTTCGTCACCGACGAGGGGTTGCAGCCGGCCAGGCTGGCGCGGGCCGTGGAGGAGCGCGGGCTGGATTCGCTCTTCGTCGCCGAGCACACCCACATTCCGGTGAGCGAGCAGCCCCCGGATCCCAGCGGGGACCTGCCCGCCCGGGACTACTACCGGACCCTCGATCCCTTCGTGGCGCTGGCGGCCGCGGCGGTCGTGACCGAGCGGATCGTCCTGGGCACCGGGATCTCGCTCGTCGTCCAGCGGGATCCGATCACCCTCGCCAAGGAGGCGGCGAGCCTGGACCATCTGTCGGGTGGCCGATTCCAGCTCGGCGTGGGGGCGGGCTGGAACCGGCAGGAGATGCGCAACCACGGCACCGACCCGAGGAGGCGCATGGCGCTGATGCGCGAGCGGATGCTCGCGGTGAAGGAGATCTGGACCAGTGAGCAGGCCGAGTTCCATGGCGAGTTCGTGGACTTCGGGCCGGTGTTCTCCTGGCCGAAGCCGGTGCAGCGGCCCCACCTGCCGATTCTGGTCGGCGGCAACGGTCCGACCGTGATCGACCGGGTGCTGGAGTACGGCGACGGGTGGGCGCCGAACCTCGTCGGCACTCCGCAGGATCTGCTGGCGCAGGTGGCGGAGCTGCGGCGACGGGCCGCCGAGCGCGGGCGGGGGCCGGTTCCGGTGACGTTGATCGGGGCTCCGCTGGACGAGCGGGACCTCGCGACACTGGCCGAGGGCGGCATCGAGCACTTCGCGTTCTTCCGGGACGCCGGTGCCACGGAGACCGACGCCCTGCTCTTCCTGGACAGGCTGGCGGCGCTCGCCGAGAAGTTCCGCGGATAGCGGGGCTTCGCCGCCGGCGGCCCCGCGTTTTCGGGCGTTCCGGTCGGGCAGGACGGGACGGAAAACGCAGAGCAGCCGCCAGAGCAGGGGGACGACGCACAATGACGATCGCGACGACCAACCCGGCGACCGGCGAGGTGGAGCGCACCTTCGACCCGCTGCCGGAGGAGGAGATCGACCGGCGCATCGGGCACGCGGCCGACGCCTTCCGCTCGTACCGCCGGACGAGTGTCGCCGAGCGCGCGGGCTGGATGAACGCCGCCGCCGACATCCTGGACGCCGAACGCGACCGGGTGGCGGCCATGCTGACCCGCGAGATGGGCAAGACGATCGTGGCGGCGCGCGCCGAGGTGGCCAAGTGCGCGGCGGCCTGCCGGTACTACGCCGACAACGCCGCCGGGTTCCTGGCCGACCGGCCCGCCGACGCCGAGGCGGTCGGGGCGGCGCGCGCGTACGTGCGCTACCAGCCGATGGGCCCGGTGCTGGCGGTGATGCCGTGGAACTTCCCGTTGTGGCAGGTGATCCGGTTCGCCGCTCCCGGGCTGATGGCCGGCAACGTGGGTCTGCTCAAGCACGCGTCGAACGTCCCGCAGACGGCGCTGTTCCTGGAGGAGCTGTTCCGCCGCGCCGGGTTCCCCGAGGGCGTGTTCCAGACGCTGCTGATCGGGTCCGGGCAGGTGGAGCGGGTGCTGCGGGACCCGCGGGTGCGGGCGGCCACGCTGACCGGCAGCGAACCGGCGGGCCGGTCGGTCGGGGCGATCGCCGCCGACGAGGTCAAGCCGAGCGTGCTGGAGCTGGGCGGCAGCGACCCGTTCGTGGTGACGGCGGCGGCCGACATCGCGCGCGCCGCCGAGGCGGCGGCCACGTCGCGGTGCCTCAACAACGGGCAGAGCTGCATCTCCGCCAAGCGGTTCATCGTGGTGGAGGACGTGGCCGACGAGTTCGAGCGGGCGTTCGTCGAGCGGATGCGGGCGCTGAAGGTGGGCGACCCGATGGACGAGTCCACCGATGTGGGGCCGCTGGTCAGCGAGCAGGGCCGCGCCGACGTGGAGGACCTGGTGGCCGACGCGGTCAAGCAGGGCGCCAAGGTGCTGTGCGGCGGGGAACGGCCGGAGGGCAGGGGCTGGTACTACCCGCCGACCGTGGTGACCGGGGTGACCGCCGACATGCGGATGTTCCACGAGGAGGTGTTCGGGCCGGTCGCGTCGCTGTTCCGCGTCCGCGACCTGAACGAGGCGATCGAGCTGGCCAACGCGACCGGGTTCGGGCTCGGTTCCAACGCCTGGACGGACGACCCGGCCGAACGCGAACGCCTGGTCGCCGAGCTGGAGGCGGGGCAGGTGTTCGTCAACGGGATGACGACGTCCTACCCGCAGCTTCCGTTCGGCGGCGTCAAGCGGTCCGGTTACGGGCGTGAGCTGTCGCACGAGGGCATCCACGCGTTCTGCAACGTCAAGACGGTATGGGTCGGTGACGAGGCGGGCCCCGCCGAACCGGGCACCCCGACCGAGTGATCATGCGGGTAGCGTGCGGACCGTGAGCGATCAACGGTTCTGGGTGGGCGCGTACACCGGCGACCAGGGTGCGGGGCGCGGGGTGTACCGCGCGCGGCGCGACTCCGGCAGCGGTGCGTTCGAGCTCGTGGAGTGCGCGGCCGAGGTGGCGAACCCGTCCTACCTGGCGACGCATCCGGGGCGGGCGGTGCTGTACGCGGTGAGCGAGCTGACCGAGGGCGCCGCGGTCGTCGCGTACGCGGTCGGGGACGACGGTGAGCTGCGCCGGCTCGGCTCCCGGCAAGTGCCCGCGGGGCCATGCCACGTGGCCGTGGCCCCCGGCGGGGAGTGCCTGGTGGTCTCCTGTTACGTGGCGGGCGCGTTCGCCGCCGTGCGCCTGGCCCCGGACGGCTCGTTCGACGGTGACGTGGCGGTGCTGCCCGGGCACGGGAACGGGCCGCGCGAAGACCGCCAGGAGGGCCCGCACGCGCACGCGGCCGTGTTCGCCCCGGACGGCACCGTGCTCGGCACGGACCTCGGCGCCGATCTGGTGCGCGCGTTCCGCGTGGAGGCGGGCGTGCCACGGCCGGTCGCCGACATCGCGGTGCCGCCCGGGTGCGGGCCGCGCCACCTCGTCGTCCATCCGTCCGGGACCGTGTTCCTGATCACGGAGCTGGCGAACATGGTCCTCGCGCTGCGGCCCGGCGACGGGTACGCGGACCTGGCCGTCATCGGGGAGTCGCCCGCCACGGCCGAGCCGGTGGCCGCCGACGCGACCAGCGCGGCGATCAAGCTCTCCCCCGACGGGCGGCGCGTCTACACCTCCACGCGCGGCGCCGACGTGATCACCGTGCACGAGGTGGCCGGCGACGGGACGGGGCTGCGGCCGGTCGCCGACGTGCCGTGCGGCGGGCACGGGCCCCGGGATCTGCACGTGGACGCGGACTGGCTGCACGCGGCCAACCAGGGTTCCGGCGACGTCGCCACGTTCCGCCTGGTGGACGGGGTGCCGCGGCCGCAGGGGCGGCCGGTGGAGGCGCCGACGCCGGTGTGCGTCATCCCGGCGGGCTGATCACAGCGTCCGGCGCAGCGCGGCGGCCAGCTCGATGGTGCGCGCCACCTCCTCGTCGGTGCCCATGGGGGCGACCATCAGCTCGGTGGCGCCCGCGTCCCGGTACGCGCGGACGGCGCGCTCGACCTCGGCCTCGTCGCCCGCCACGATCGTGTCCCCCGGGCCGCTCAGCCCCTGGCGTTCGAGGATCGCCTTGTAGGCCGGCATGTCGGCGACTCCGGCGAACTGTTCGGCGAGCGTGCGGCGCAGGCCGTCCGGGTCGGCGGTCACGCTGGCCAGGGTCGTCACGACGACGCGCGGTGCCGGGCGGCCGGCCTCCTCGGCGGCGCGGACGATCGACGGGGCCACATGGTCGGCGATCACCTGGGGGGTCGTCCAGGTGGTGACCGTGCCGTCGGCGAGCCGTCCCGCGACCCGCAGCATCTGCGGGCCGAGCGCCGACAGCAGCACCGGGGGCGCCTCGACGCCGGGCACGTCCACGCGTCCCACCGCCGTCAGTGTCTCCCCTCTGAACTCGGCGTTCTCGCCGCGCAGCAGGGGACGCAGCGCGGTCAGGTACTCGCGGACGTGGCGGACCGGCCGGTCGTAGGAGTAGCCGAACCAGCCCTCCATCATGAACGCGTGGCTCGGCCCGAGGCCCAGGACGAGCCGGTTCCCGGACGCGGCCTGCGCGCTGAGCGCCTGCCCGGCCAGGGCGAGGGGATGCCGGGGATAGGTCGGCACGACCGCGACGCCGATGTCGATGCCGGGGACCTCGCGTCCGGCCAGCGCCGCCACGGTCAGCGCGTCCCACGACAGCTGCTGGGTGAAGTAGACGGCGTCCAGGCCCGCGTCGGCGGCGGCGCGCACCCGCCCGATGATGCCGTCCAGGTCCGTCCCGTCGTAGGGCACGTACGTTCCGATGCGCATGACGGCTCCCTAAGATGAATCGGATGTTCCGCTTCTGGTAGGCGGCCCACACTAATATGAATTCGAGATTCCGGAAAGGGAGGGGTCGTGATGCGGGCCGACGCGCGGCGCAACCGCGAGCGGATCACCACGGCGGCGCTGAGGCTGTTCGCCGAGCGCGGGCCGGAGGTGTCCATGGAGGAGATCGCGCGGGCCGCCGGGCTGGGCGTCGGCACGCTCTACCGCCACTTCCCCGACCGGCGGGCGCTGGCCAAGGAGATCGCCGCGGTCACGCTGGAGGACCTGCTGGACGCCGCCCGCGCCGCCATCGCCCGCGACGCGCCGCGCTGGGATGTGCTCCGCGCGATGGTCGCGCAGGCCGCCGGGCGGCCGATGAGCCTGCTGAAGTCGCTGCTGGAGGCCGGGGACACCGAGACGCCACGGCTGCGCGAGCTGCAGGACGCCTACAACGCCTCGCTGACCGAGGTCGTCCGGGCGGCTCAGGACGAGGGCACGCTGCGCCGCGACCTGTCGCCGGACCAGGTGATGGGCCTGTTCAACCTGGCGCTGTGCCGTCCCGGCGCCCGCGCCGACGACGCCGTCGTCACCGTGGTCCTCGACGGCCTGCGCTCCCGCGGGGACGCGGCCGCCGGAACCGGTCAGGTCCGGGTCGCGGGAAGGTGACGGCGAGCGCCGCGCAGGTGGTGGCGGGGCTTTGATTTCGAAACGGCCGAAGGGCCCTCACGGCGGAGCGGGAGGGCCCTTCGGCGTCGGGGTTCGGTCGTCGGGGGTTCAGCTGATGCGCTGGGGGACGCCCCAGGGGTTGTCGTCGCGCAGGGGCGGCGGGAGCAGGTCCTGCGGCCACTGCTGGTAGCTGACGGGACGCAGGAACCGTTCGATCGCGGCCGTGCCGACGGACGTGGTCGACGGCGCGGTGGTCGCGGGGAACGGGCCGCCGTGCTGCATGGCGTGGCTGACGGCGACACCGGTGGGCCACTGGTTCCACAGCACCCGGCCGCTGCGGTCGGCCAGCACCCGGGCCAGCGCGGCCAGCTCGCCCGTCTCGCCGTCCTCACCGTGCAGGGACGCGGTGAGCTGGCCGGGCAGCGCGGCGACGGCGTCGGCGACGTCGGACAGCCGCTCGTAGGTGACCACCAGGCCGAGCGGGCCGAAGCACTCCTCGGCGGCGCCGGGGTCGCCGGCGAACGCGGCCAGGTCCATCGTGATCAGCCGGGGCGCGGCCGAGGCGTCGTCGGACGGCCACACCAGGCGCCGCACGCCGGGACGCCCGCCCAGCTCACGTGCCGTCGCCAGGAACCCGCTCAGGATCTTGTCGTTCAGCATCGGCGCCTCGGCGACCTCGCCGAGCAGCGCGGTGATGCGGTCGAGCAGGTCGCCGCCCGCCGGGACGAACATGATGCCGGGGTTGGTGCAGAACTGCCCGGCGCCCATGGTCAGCGACCCGACGTACCCCTTGGCGATCTCGTCGGCGCGGGCGGCCACCGCCCCGGGCGTCACCACGACCGGGTTGACGCTGCCCAGCTCACCGAAGAACGGGATGGGCACGTCGCGTTCGGCGGCGATGCGGGCCAGCGCCAGCCCGCCGCGCTGCGAGCCGGTGAACGCGGCCGCCGCGATCCCCGGGTGCCGCAGCGCCTCGACGCCCTCGGCCTCGCCCTCGATCAACCCGAACACCCCGTCGGGCGCCCCGGCGTCCGCCAGCGCCCGCGTGATGATCTCACCGGTGCGGCGCGACAGCCGCGGGTGCCCAGGATGGGCCTTGAGGACCACGGGGCAGCCCGCCGCCCACGCCGAGGCGGTGTCGCCGCCCGCGACGCTGAACGCGAACGGGAAGTTGCTGGCCGCGAACACCAGCACCGGGCCCAGCGCCGTGCGGAAGCGGCGCAGGTCGGGACGCGGTCCGGGGGGCCACTCGGGGTCGGGGCGGTCGATGCGGACGTCGTAGAAGTCACCGGCCAGCACCACCTCGGCGAACAGCCGGAGCTGGAAGGTGGTGCGGGTCAGCTCGCCGTTCAGCCGGCCCGGGCCGAGGTGGGTCTCCTCGTCGGCCAGCGCCACCAGTTCCTCGCGCGCCGCCTCCAGGGCGTCGGCGACGGCGGTCAGCGCCGCGGCCCGTTCCTTGGGCGGGGCGGCGGCCCACGGCCCGGCGGCGGCCACGGCCGCCGACACGGCCTGGTCGGGCGTCAACACGCTCATGCTCACTCCAATCCTCGGCCTTGCGAGTCCACGTTCGCGGGGCGCTCGGCCGAACGACGGTATCCGTAGCAGCCGTACACGACCAGGCCGAGCACCATCCACACCCCGAACCGCACCCAGGTGACCCAGTCCAGGTTGGCGATCAGCCAGATCGAGAACCCGATGCCGACCAGCGGCACGACCGGCACCCACGGGGTGCGGAACGAGCGGGGCAGCTCGGGCCGGCTGCGGCGCAGCACCATCACCGCGGCGGCGACCACGATGAACGCCATGAGGATGCCGATGTTGGTCAGGTCGGCCGCCTCACGGATCGGCAGGAACCCGGCGATGATCGCCGAGCCGACGCCGACCAGCCAGATGACGCGGGTGGGGACGTGCCGGCGCGGGTGGTTGCGGGCGAACCAGGACGGCAGCAGCCCGTCACGGCTCATCGCGAACCACACCCGGGTGACCGCCAGCATGTTGGCCAGCGCGGAGGTGGCGATGCCCAGCACCGCGCCGACGGCCACGATCGTGCCGAGCCAGGCCAGGCCCACCGACGACAGCGCGCTGGAGAACGGGCTCTTGACGTCGATGTCGCGGTAGTCCTGCATGCCCAGCATCACCAGGCACACCAGCAGGTAGATCACGGCGGCGATGCCGAGGGAGATGATGATGGCCTTGGGCAGCACCCGCTTGGCCTCGGCGCTCTCCTCGGCGGCGGCGCTCATCGCGTCGTAGCCGTAGACGGCGAAGAACGCGGTGGCCGCGCCGGTGACGGCGCCGCCGAGCCCGTACGGCAGGAACGGGGTGTAGTTCCCACCGGAGATGTGGAACGCACCCGCGATGATCACCAGTGCCACGATACCGAGCTTGACGACGACCAGGATCGTCTCGAACCGGGCCGACTCCTTGGTGCCGCGCGACAGCACGAACGCCAGCAGCAGGCACAGCAGCGCGGCGAACAGGTCGACCTTGTGCCCGGCGCCGGTGCCGGGCGCGCCGAGGGCCCAGTCGGGCAGGCCGAGGCCGATCTGGTCGGTCAGGTACGACAGGTAGCCGGAGATCGCGATGGCCACCACCGCGACGATCGCGGTGTACTCCAGCAGCAGGTCCCAGCCGATGGCCCAGCCGACCAGCTCGCCGAGCGTGGCGTACGAATAGGTGTAGGCGGAACCGGCCTTGGGGATCAGGCCGGCGAACTCGGCGTAGCACAGCGCGGCGGCGCCGCTGGCCACGATGGCGATCAGGAACGAGATCATCACGCCGGGGCCGGCGTCGTCGTGCGC
>NZ_BAAAZG010000057.1:128882-136102 GCF_039536785.1 Actinomadura miaoliensis | reverse complement strand
CAGCGAGAAGACGCCCGCGCCGACCAGGCCGCCGAGGCTGAGCGCGACGAGCTGCCACAGGCCCATGGTGCGGCGCAGCCCGCCGGCGGTCTCCTCCTCGGAGGAGTCGACGGGTTTGAGGCGGAACATGCCCGCCCTGGTAAACAGCCCCGTCCCGGAGGGGGCGGCGCTGGATCGGGTGGTTGGGGTGGATTGGGACATGACGGTCCCTCCCGACATGAACGCAGGGGTGATCGAGGGGCCGCCGGCGGTCGCCGGCGGAGGTGAGGCGCGCCGCGAGGGCACGTCGGGAAACGGCCGGGCCGTGCGGCTAGAGGACGAAGCCGTGCGGGAAGGGGTCGGCCGGGTCGAGCATGTACGTGGCGGTGCCGGTGATCCAGGCGCGGCCGGAGAACTCGGGGACGACGGCGGGCACGCCGCCGACCTCGGTGGCGCCGACCAGGCGGCCCACGAACCGGGTGCCGATGAAGGACTCGTTGACGAAGTCGGTGTGCAGGGGCAGTTCGCCGCGCGCGTGCAGCTGCGCCATGCGCGCGGAGGTGCCGGTGCCGCACGGCGACCGGTCGAACCAGCCGGGGTGGATGGCCATCGCGTTGCGCGAGTGCCGGGCGTCCGAGCCGGGCGCCAGGAACTGCACGTGCTTGCAGCCGCCGATCAGCGGGTCGGCCGGGTGGCGCGGCGGGTTCTGCTCGTTGATCGCCGCCATGACCGACAGCCCGGCGCGCAGGATGTCGTCCTTGCGGGAGCGGTCGAACGGCAGGCCGAGCGGCTCCAGCTCGGTGATGGCGTAGAAGTTGCCGCCGTAGGCCATGTCGTAGCGCACCTCGCCGAGGCCCGGGACCTTGACGACGGCGTCCCGCTCGACGGCGAACGCGGGCACGTTGCGCAGGGTGACCTGCTCGGCCACGCCGTCGCGCACCGCCACCCGCGCCTCCACCAGCCCGGCCGGGGTGTCGAGGCGCACCAGCGTCTCCGGCTCGGTCACCTCGACCATGCCCGTCTCCACCAGCACGGTCGCGACCCCGATCGTGCCGTGGCCGCACATCGGCAGGAACCCGCTGACCTCGATGTACAGGACGCCCCAGTCGGCGTCCGGGCGGGTGGGCGGCTGCAGGATCGCGCCGCTCATCGCCGCGTGGCCGCGCGGCTCGTCCATGAGGAAGCGGCGCAGCCCGTCGAGGTGGTCGATCGCGTACCGGCGGCGTTCGGCCATGGTGTCGCCGGGGATGGGCGCCACGCCGCCGGTGACGACGCGCGTGGGCATGCCCTCGGTGTGCGAGTCGACGGCGGCGATGCTGCGCACCGACCTCATACGCCTACCTCCGTTCCCGCAGCGCCGCGATCGCCCGCTCCATGTCGGCGGTGACCCCGGCGCGGTGCTCGTCGACCAGCGGCCCGCGCGGCGGGCGGCAGGGGCCGCCGTACCGGCCGACCATGTCCATGCCGAGCTTGATGGCCTGGACGAACTCGGTGCGCGAGTCCCACCGGAACGCCGCGACGAGCGGCTCGTACAGTGCCCGCGCCTCCTCCAGCTTGCCCGCCGTGGCGAGCGCGAACAGCTCGGCGGACTCGGCGGGGAACACGTTGGGGAACCCGGCGAACCAGCCCGTGGCG
The DNA here is from genome assembly GCF_039536785.1 of Actinomadura miaoliensis. NCBI lineage: Bacteria > Bacillati > Actinomycetota > Actinomycetes > Streptosporangiales > Thermomonosporaceae > Actinomadura > Actinomadura miaoliensis. The sequence continues at coordinate 134,488 of NZ_BAAAZG010000057.1, read as the reverse complement.
CCCATGAGCAGGGCCTCCAGGGTGACGTCGTCGGCGCCCGCGACCACCTCCAGGCCGGGGGCCTTCTCGCGGATCTCCAGGACGCGGCGCACGTCGCCGGAGAACTCCTTGACCGCGACGACGTTGTCGATCTGCGCGATCTCGGCGAGCAGGTCGGGGGTCAGGTCGACCTTGGTGTCGATCGGGTTGTTGTAGACCATGACCGGCAGGCCGACGGAGGCGACCGCCTCGAAGTGGGCGATGACCTCGCCGCGGTTGGCCCGGTACATGGTGGGCGGCAGACACAGCACGCCGTCCGCGCCGTCCTCAGCGGCGATCTCGGCCCAGTGGCGGGCCTGGTGGGAGCCGGGGCCGTGCACGCCGACGACGACCACGCCGTCGTCGCCGACGGCCTCGACGGCGGTGCGCGCGACGCGGCGGCGCTCCTCGTCGGTGAGCGAGGAGTACTCGCCGAGGGAACCGTTGGGGCCGACGCCGCGGCAGCCGCTGTCGACCAGCCAGCGGCAGTGCTCGGCGTACCGGTCGTAGTCGACCGCCAGCCCGGCGGGCGCGTTCGCGTCCTCCCGGTAGGGCAGCGCGGTCGCGACGATCACGCCGCCGAGGCCGTCGGCCTTGGTGCCGGTGCTCATTCAGTGCTCTCTTTCCTGATCGGTGATGGGTGGACGGGCCAGTTCGCCGAGCCGGATCGGCTGGGCGAGCGGCCGGTGGTGCGGGGTCGCGGCGGGGAGCCCCTCGAACTGGGACTCGACCGGGGACGCACCCGGGGACGCCTCGGGCGTCCCGGCCAGGAGCTGCGCGACGGTGGGGCCGCAGACGCGGGCCTGGCAGGGGCCGAGCCCGGCGCGGGTGCCGAGTTTCAGGGCGCGGGCGGACGCTCCGGCGGGGTCGCCGGCGGCGCGGCGCAGCGCGCCGTAGGTGGTCTCCTCGCAGCGGCAGACGACGGTGTCGGAGCGCAGCCAGCCGGGCCAGGCGGCGCCGATCGGGTGGGCCGCGGCGAGGCGTGCGGCGAAGGCGCGGTCGCGGTCGCGGCGGCGCCGCAGCGGGGCCAGTTCCGGGGCGTCCGGCGCCCCTCCCCCGGCCAGCCATCCGGCGATGAGCCCCTCGGTGCGGGCGGCGGGCGCCCCGGCGATCCCGGTGATCTCGCCCGCCGCGTACACGCCCGGGCCGGTGGTGCGCTGGTCGCCGTCGACCTCGACGAACGCCTCGGCCGGGGACGCGGGATCGGGCCGCCGCAGCGCGCAGCCCGCCGCGACGGGCAGCTCCAGCTGGGGCGTGAAGCCGTGCGAGACGCACACCGCGTCGACGGGGACGGCGCGTTCGCTGCCGGGCACGACCGACCAGTCGGGACGCAGCCGCGCGGTGACGACCTCCTCCACCCGGCCGTCGCCGCGCGCCTCGACGACGGCGCGGCCGAGCCGGTACGGGACGGCGTGCCGCGCCAGCAACGCGGTGTACTCGGCCAGCTCGGCGGCCTTGCCCGCCTGGGCGGCGAGCTGCCAGGGGCGGCGCCCCCAGCCGCGCAGCACGGTCGCCGCGGGGTTGGCCTCCAGCACCTCCGCGACCCGCGATCCGGCCTCCAGCAGAGACGCGGCCACCGGCAGGAGGAACGGTCCCGAACCGGCGACCACGACCCGGTCGCCGACGACGAGGCGTTCGCCCTTGGCCAGCGCCTGCGCGGCGCCGGCGGTGAACACGCCCGGCAGGTCCCAGCCGGGGAACGGCAGCACGCGGTCGTGGGCGCCCGGGGCCAGCACCAGCGCGTCCGGTTCCAGGACGTGGCGTTCGCGTCCGGCGCCGTCGGCCGGTCCGCGCAGCACGTGCACGCGCGGAGGACGCTCCTCCCCCGGGTCGGACCGTTCCAGCGACCACACGGCGCTCTCGGGCCACCAGTCGCACCGCGGATGCGTCAGCACGTGCCGCCGCACGCGGTCAAACGCCCGCCAGCCGTGGTGCAGCCGTTCGAGGTGCGCCGCAGCGTAGGCGTCGGGGAGCATCCGGTGGTACTGGCCGCCGGGCCGCTCGGCAGCGTCGATGAGGGTGACGGCCGCCCCGGCCCGGAGCGCGGCCGACGCGGCGGCCAGGCCGGCCGGTCCGGCGCCGACCACGACGACGTGGATGCTCGCGCCCGCGCTCACTGGTCCGCCTCCCGGGACTGGGTGTCGATCACGTCGCCGTCGCGGGCGCGGCGGCGGCAGGCGCGCACGTCGCGTTCGCCGTTGACCGTCAGCAGGCAGTCGAAGCACACCCCGATGCCGCAGAACACGCCGCGCGGGGCGCCGGACGGGCCGCGCCGCCACGCGCGGCGCCCGGCGGCCAGCAGCACGCCCGCGATGGTCTGGCCCGCCACGCCGGTGACGGGCTCGCCGTCCACGGTGATCCGCAGCGGCGTGTCGGGACGGCGGCCGGTGGAGTCGTCCCCGGCCGGGACGAGCCTGGGGCTCATGCGGCACCTCCTTGACCGAGCGCGGCCGGGCGGTCGGCGCGGAACGGGGCGGGATCGAGCGGCGGGTCCTGGCCGAGCAGCAGGCCGGCCAGCAGGCGGGCGGTGCCGGGCGCCAGCCCGATGCCCGCGCCCTCGTGGCCGGTGGCGTGCCACAGGCCGGGCAGCCGCGGGTCCGGGCCGATGATCGGCAGATGGTCGGGCACGTAGGGGCGGAAGCCGCCGTAGGCGCGCATCACCGGCACGCCCTCCAGGGACGGGAACAGCCGCAGCGCCTTGGCGGCGATCACCGACAGCACCTCGGGACGCAGCCGGTCGTCGAACCCGACGCGCCGCCGCGACGAGCCCAGCAGCACCGTCCCGGCGCGGGTGGACTCCACGACCGCCGACGCCTGCAGGTCCTCGGCGCCGCTGCCGACGGCGCCCACGTAGTCGGCGTCGTAGACCTTGTGGAAGACGGTGGGCGGCAGCGGCGTGGTCACCAGCACCTCGCCGCGCCGGGGCCGCACGTCCACCGGGGCGCCCAGCCGCGCGGCCAGGGCGCCCGACCAGGGGCCCGCCGCGTTGACGAACGCGTCGGCCTCGACGGTGCCCCGGGAGGTGCGGACGCCGGTGAGGCGGCCGCCCCGGGTGACGGGGCCGAGCACCTCGCAGTCCGTGCGGAGCGCGGCGCCCGCGTCGAGGGCGTCGGCGAGCAGGGCGGCGGCCGCGGCGGCGGGCTGCACCTGGGCGTCCTGCGGGTAGTGGACGGCGGCGGCGACGTCGCGGGTCAGGTGCGGTTCGGCGGCGGCCAGGTCGGCCGCGTCGAGCGGCTCGGCGGTGACGCCCTCGCCGCGCTGCCCGGCGGCGAACCTCTCCAGCTCGCGGGCGCCCGCGTCGGTGGTGGCGACGACGATGCCGCCCTTGGGGTCCCACTCGACGGCGTGCGCCGTCTCGGGGCGGCGGCCGGCGATCTCCTCCAGGATCCGCGGCCACAGCTCCAGCGACAGCCGCGCCAGGGTCAGCTCGGGACCGGGGCCCTTGTCGGAGACGAGCACGTTGCCCTCGCCGTGCGCGGTGGTCGCCGCCGCGGGGCCGCCGCGCTCCAGCACGGTCACCGCCAGCCCGGCGCGGGCCAGCTCGCGGGCGCACGCCGCGCCGACGATCCCGGCGCCCAGCACCGCGACCCGGGTTCCGGCCATGGCCCCTCCCTGCCGTTCGGTAAATCGAACGTTGCAGAGGCTATGCCCGGCGTTCGGACGCTGTCAACGCCCTGTTTCAGTCTTTGCCGACGAGTCCGGGCGCGTGCGGGTCGGTGAGACGAAGCCGCTGGTCAGAGCCGTACTGCAGGAGAAGCACCGACCGCACGGGGCCGTCGAGGGCGACGTAGCTGTGCGGACGCAGCGCGTCGAACCCGATGTAGTCGCCCGGCCCGAGCTCGACCTCCTGGTCGTCGACCCGAACGCCGAGCCGGCCCGCCTGCACGATGGTGTGCTCGACGCCGACGTGGCCGAGCGAGTCCTGCCGCGCGCCCGGCCGTACCTGCTGGTCGTAGACCTCGACCATCCCGCCGTCGGCCTCGATGCCGTGCAGCGGCCGCAGGTCGACGGCCGCCCCGCGCAGCACCTCCACCTCGGCGCCGCGCACCACGGTCGGGCCGGACGGCAGCTGCTGGTCCAGCAGGTCGGAGATGGGCACCTCCAGCGCCCGCGACAGGCTGAACACCGTCTCGATGGTCGGGTTGCCCGCACCGGCCTCGAGCTGTGACAACGTGGCCTTGCCGATCTTCGATCGGCGGGACAGCTCCGACAGCGACAGCCCCCGGCCGAGCCGGGCGCGCCGGAGGTTGGCCGCCAGCACGTCCCGCACCGACTCCCCAGCACCGCCCACCGCGCGTCTCACCTCACCACTCATCGCCCTGGACAGGCCCCAGCGTACCGCTCGTTCGCTTTAACGAACGGCCCGCCTCCATCCGCCGGCTACCCGGCAGGTAATCGTCACGCCTCCCCGCCCGCCCCTAGCGTCGGGGACGTCGACGACGTTTGACGACGACTCACAGGAGGCCACGATGACCACGCACCGCTCCATCTCCACCGCCGGGCTCTTCGCCGACGGCCCGCGGCTGCTGAAGGCCGCGCTGCGGCTCGACTCCGTGATCACCGGCGTCAACGGCCTGGCCTACCTGGCGCTGGCCGGGCCACTGGAGGACCTGCTGGGCCTGCACGCCGGTCCCGCCCGCGCGATCGGCGCCTTCCTGGTGGCCTACGCGCTGGCGGTGTGGGCGGTCTCCATGCCCGCCCGCGTGCGGCGCCTCGCGGCCACCGCCGTGATCGAGATGAACGTGCTGTGGGCGGTGCTCAGCGCGCTCGCGGTGATCACCGGGTGGCTGGACCTGAACGCGGCCGGGGCGGTGTGGACGGTGCTCCAGGCGGCGGTGGTGGCGGGCTTCGCCGCCCTGCAGTACACCGGGCTGCGCCGCAGCCGATGATCGCCGATCCGCCGGAATCGGGGCGGTCTGAACGGGCAGGAGGGCGGTATGGACGAGATCAGACTGCGCAGCCCCGCGTTCAGCGACCACACCCTGATCCCGGCGGACCACTCGCACGCCCAGGGCGACGTCTCACCGCCCCTGGAGTGGTCGGACGTGCCCGACGCCGTGACCGAGCTGGTGCTGATCTGCGAGGACCCGGACGCGCCCGGCGGCACGTTCGTCCACTGGCTGCTGGCGGGCATCGACCCCGGCACCGAGAGCATCGACGCCGGGGACGTCCCCACCGAGGCGGCCGTGGGACGCAACGACTTCGGCTCCCAGGGCTACGGCGGCCCGCACCCGCCCGTGGGCGACGAGCCGCACCGGTACTTCTTCCGGCTGTACGGGCTGTCGGAGGCGTCCGGGCTCAAGGACGGGTTCACCGGCGAGGACTTCCGCACGGCGGTCGAGGAGAAGGTCATCGCGTCCGGCACGCTGGTGGGGACCTACGGGCGGTAGCGATGGACGGTCCGCAGCCTCCTCACCGGCAGCCTCGGGGGGACGAGCCGCTGACGGCGCGCAGCCCGCTCGGGCTGCGTGCCGTCCTGTCCGGCGTCGCGCTGGTCGCGGGGGCGGTCGCGGCGGTGCTGTTCGGCCTGTCGGCCGCGCACGCGCGCGACGCCGGCCCCTGGGTCGCCACCGCGATCTGCGGGGCCG
>NZ_BAAAZG010000057.1:118212-128857 GCF_039536785.1 Actinomadura miaoliensis | reverse complement strand
GCTGACCGCGGCGATCGACCTGGTGGTCATCGCCCGCCGCGCCCGCACCTGAGCCCGCGACGGCGGCCCGTGACGACGGCCCCGTGACGACGGCCCTGGCGCGGCGGGGTGCGGCGTGCTCAGGCCGCCAGGTCGCGGGCGGCGACGGCGATCGCGTCGGCGTCGATCCCGGCGACGCGCAGCTGCTCCTCGGGCGTGGCGGAGGCGGGCATGTTCCGCACCGCGAGCCGCGTCAGGCGCGGCACGGGGCCGCCGTCGGCGAACGCCTCGGCGACCGCGTCGCCGAGGCCGCCCTCCGGCCAGTGGTCCTCGACGGTGACCAGGCATCCGGTCCGCTCGGCCGCCTCACGCAGCGTGACGGCGTCCACGGGCTTGACCGAGTACAGGTCGATGACGCGGGCGGGAACGCCGTCGGCGGCCAGCCGGTCGGCGGCGGCCAGGGCCTCGTGCACCGTCACCCCGGCGGCCACGATCGTGACGCGGTCGTCGGCGGAGGACCGCAGCACCTTGCTGCCGCCGATCGGGAACCGCTCGTCCGGCCGGTAGATCACCGGGGTGGCGCCGCGCGTGGTGCGCAGGTAGCGGACGCCCTCGGCGTCGGCCATGGCCTCGACCAGCCGGGCGGTCTGGTTGGCGTCGCACGGGTACAGCACGGTGCTGCCGTGCACGGCGCGGAACGCCGCCAGGTCCTCCAGGCCCATCTGCGACGGCCCGTCCGGCCCGATGGCGACCCCGGCGTGCGAGCCGACCAGGTTGACGTTCGCGCGGCTGACGGCGGCCATGCGCACGAAGTCGTAGGCGCGGGTGAGGAACGCGGCGAAGGTGGAGGCGAACGGGACCCAGCCGCGCGCCTGCATGCCGACGGCGGCGGCCACCATCTGCTGCTCGGCGATGTAGCACTCGAAGAACCGCTCCGGGTGCTCCTTGGCGAAGAACTCCGACCGGGTGGAGTCGCTCACCTCGCCGTCCAGCGCCACGACGTCGCCGCGGACGGTGCCCAGGGCGCTCAGCGCCTGGCCGAAGGCGTTGCGGGTGGCGACCTCGTCGCCCACGTCGAAGCGGGGCAGTTCGACCGGTGCGTGGTCCAGGGGCCGCGCGCACCGCTCGGACCGCGGATGGCGCGGCTCGACGCGGATGTGGCTGCGGCCGCCCAGTTCGATGACGGCCTCCTCGGCGTCCGGCAGCGGCTTGCCGTGGTGGCCCTCGCGGTCCTCGACGGCGGCCACGCCCTTGCCCTTCCTGGTGCGGGCGATGACGGCGGTGGGACGGCCCGTGGTGCGCTCGGCCTCCCGGTAGGCGGCGTCGATCGCGTCGACGTCGTGGCCGTCGATCTCGACGGTGTGCCAGCCGAACGCCTCCAGCCGCCGCGCGTAGGCGCCGGTGTCCCACTCGTGCCGGGTGGGCCCGCGCTGGCCCAGCCGGTTGACGTCGATGACGGCGGTCAGGTTGTCCAGCCGCTCGTGGGAGGCGTGCTCGGCCGCCTCCCACATGGCGCCCTCGGCCATCTCGCTGTCACCGCACAGCACCCACACCCGGTAGGGGACGCGGTCGAGCCGCTTGGACGCCAGCGCCATCCCCACGCCGTACGGCAGGCCCTGCCCGAGCGAGCCGGTGGCCGCCTTCACCCACGGCAGCCGGGGCGTGGGGTGGCCCTCCAGCTTGCTGCCGAGCCTGCGGAAGCTGAGCAGCTCCTCGTCCGACAGCGCGTCGGCGGCCACGAACATCGCGTACAGCAGCGGCGACGCGTGACCCTTGGAGAAGATCAGCTGGTCGTTGCACGGGTTGGACGGGGCGTTGAAGTCGTAGTGCAGGTGCCGTGCCAGCAGCACCGCCATCAGATCGGCCGCCGACATCGACGAGGTGGGGTGGCCCGACCCGGCCGCGTCGGCGGCGCGCACCGCGTCCACCCGCAGCTGCCGGCCCAGCTCGCGCACCCGCTCCAGGTCCATGTCCTCGCGCATGTCTCTCCCTCCGGGGCGTCGGCACAGGTACGGACCGTCCCTGCGTACCCGGACGAAGGGGAGGAATGCGGGCTCAGTGCCGGTGGTCGGGAAGCGCGGCGGCGGCCTCGCGGGGGTGGGCGAGCAGGTGGGCGATGCGGTCGGCGTCCTGCTCGCCGACGGGGTTGTAGACGATCATGCGCAGCCCCGGCGCGGCCGTCAGGTCCAGGCCGGTGGAGCGCATGGCGATCTCGCCGACCGCCGGGTGCCGGAACACCTTGTCGCAGGGACGCGGCGGCGCCACGTCCTGCGTGGCCCACAGCCGCGCGAACTGGGGGCTGGCCGCGCACAGCCGCTGGACGAACTCCTTCCACCCCGGGTCGTCCATGTGCCGGCTGTAGCGGTAACGGAAGATCGCGACGGACTCGTGCGCCTGCTCCTCGATGTTGGCGATGGGGTTGCAGCACGGCGGCATGGTGAACGCCAGCCACATGGTGTTGCGCTCGCTCGGCGGGACCCGGGGCACGCACCAGAAGACCGTCGCGTAGGCGCGGTTCCAGGCGATGATGTCCGACCGCGCCGACACCACGGCGGCGGGCATCGGGTCCAGGCGGTCCAGGATCGCGGGGACGTCCTCGGGCAGCCCCTCGGCGGGATCGACGGCGACCGGACGGCGCGTCACCCCCGCCAGCGCGTACAGGTGCTCGCGCTCGGCCGGGTCGAGCCGCAGCGTGCGCGCCACCGCGTCCAGCACCTGGGGGCTGGCGTTGATGGGGCGGCCCTGCTCCAGCCACGTGTACCAGGTGACGCCGACGCCCGCGAGCTGGGCGACCTCCTCGCGGCGCAGCCCCGGGGTGCGGCGGCGCGGCCCCGGGGGCATGCCGACGTCCTCGGGTCCGATGCGCTCGCGGCGGGAGCGCAGGAACGCGGCGAGATCGGTGCGTCGCGCGCCGCGGCCGGGGGCGCGCCTTCCCCCGTCCGCGGACGCCCTGGTCTGCGTCATCGTCACGTTCCCCAGACTGCCCGCCGTCCGTCCCGCGTGCCAGGTGCTGTCAGTACCAGTATCAGGCGGCTCTCGTTACTGGTACCGCCTCCCCCGCATGCTGGTGCTCATGACACAGACAACCGATCTGTCCCGAGTTGTTCCCAGAGCGGGGACGGCGCGGGAGACCGGGCGGGGCGGCGCCGGGGGGCCGGCGTTGGCGCTGCTGCTGCTCGGGCAGTTCATGGCCATCCTCGACGCCAACATCGTCAACGTGGCCCTGCCGACCATGCGCGCCGACCTCGGCGCCTCCGGCGCGGGCCTGCAGCTGGTGGTGGCCGGATACGTCATCGCCTACGCGGTCGTGCTGATCACCGGGGCCCGGCTGGGCGACCTGGCCGGGCCCCGCCGCATGTTCCTGCTGGGCCTGGCGGCGTTCTCGGCCACGTCGCTGGCGTGCGGGCTGGCGCCGTCGACCGGCTGGCTGGTGGCGTTCCGGTTCGCCCAGGGCGCGAGCGCGGCGCTGCTCACCCCGCAGGTGATGAGCATGATCCAGCGGGGCTTCACCGGCGCCGCGCGGGCCCGCGCCCTGGGCCTGTACTCGGCGGTGATCGCCGGCGGGGTGGTGGTCGGCCAGGTCGCGGGCGGGCTGCTGGTCAGCGCCGACCTGTTCGGCTCGGACTGGCGCTCGGTGTTCCTGGTGAACGTGCCGATCGGCGTGGCGCTGCTGGTCGCGGGGCCGCGCGTGCTGCCCGCCGACGGGGAGCGGCGCGGCGGCGGCCTGGACCCGGCGGGCCTGGCGGTGCTGACCCCGGCGGTGCTGCTGTTCGTCGTCCCGCTCATCCTCGGGCACGAGCTGGGCTGGCCGCTGTGGGGGTGGTTCGCGCTGGCCGCCAGCGCGGTGCTGTTCGCCGTGTTCGTCGGCGTGGAGCGGCGGGTGGTGCGGCGCGGCGGGCGCCCGCTGGTCTCCGGGCGGGTCCTGCGGGCGCCCGGGCTGGCCCCGGCCATGCTGACCATCGCGCTGGGGCCCGGCTCCTGGGGCGCGTTCCTGTTCACCACGACCCTGCACCTGCAGGGCGACCTGGCGCTCAGCCCGCTGGAGTCGGGGCTGGCGTTCGTCCCGTGCGTGGCCGCGTTCGCGCTGGTCGGGCTGACGTGGCAGCGGATGCCGGCGCACTGGCACCGGCCGCTGGTGCCCATCGGGTTCGCCGTCGCGGGGGTCGGCTACCTGTTCATCGGGCCGCTGGCGGGCGGCGGCGCGGCGTACGAGGCGCTGACCGCGGTCATCGGGCTCGGCCTCGGGGTGCTGCCGATCGGGATGACGGCGGCCCTGGAGGGGGTGCCGCCCGAGGACGCCGCCGACGGCAGCGGCCTGCTGCTGACGGTCATGCAGCTCGGCCAGGTCGTCGGCGTCGCGACGGTCGGCACGCTGTTCCTGACGCTGGCCCAGCACGACCAGTCCACCCGGCACGCCGAGTACGGCACCGGCTGGGCGCTGGCCGTGGTGGGGCTGCTCGCGGCGGGCTCGGCGCTGGCGCTGCTGCGCCGCCGGCCCGCCCCGGTCCGCGCCGCCGCCTGAGCGGTCACCGCGGGCGACGGGGTCACGAGTTCAACCGGAGCACGACATCCACGGGGGCACGGGGTCACGAGGTCGGGTGCAGGACGACCTTGATGGCCCCGTCCTGCTTCTTCTGGAAGATCTCGTACCCCTGCGGGGCCTGTTCCAGCGGCAGGTGGTGGGTGGCCAGGTCCATCACGCCGAGCGGGTCGGCGTCGTCGGTGACCAGCGGCAGCAGGTCGTCGATCCACCGCTTGACGTGGGCCTGGCCCATCCGGACCGTGATGCCCTTGTCGAACATCTGCAGCATGGGCAGCGGGTCGGTCATGCCGCCGTACACGCCGATGATCGAGATGGTGCCGCCGCGCCGGACGATCTCGATGGCCTGGTGCAGCGCCGCCAGCCGGTCCACGCCCATCCGGCTCATCAGCGGCGCGGCGGCCCGGTCCGGCATCCACCCGGTGAGGGTGTGGGCCATCTTGGCGACGGGCGAGCCGTGCGCCTCCATGCCGACCGCGTCGATCACCGAGTCGGTGCCGCGGCCCTGGGTCTTCTCCCGCACCATCTCCACCACGTCGTGCGCGGTGTGCGGCGGCCCGGCGTCGACGATCTCGATGTCGTGCCGGCGGGCCATGTCCAGGCGTTCGGGCACCAGGTCCACGCCGATGACGCGGCGGCCCAGGTGGCGGGCGATGCGCGCGCACATCTGCCCGACCGGGCCGAGGCCCAGCACGGTGACGCTGCCGCCCTCGGGGATGTCGGCGAAGTCCACGGCCTGCCAGGCGGTGGGCAGCACGTCCGACAGGTACAGGAACCGCTCGTCCGGCGGTCCCTCGGGCACCTTGATCGGCCCGAACTGGGCCTGCGGCACCCGCAGGAACTCGGCCTGCGCGCCCGGGACGTGCCCGTAGAGCTTGGTGTAGCCGAACAGCGCGGCGCCGGTGCCGTACTCGCGCACCTGCGTGGTCTCGCACTGGGCGAACAGCTTCATCCCGCACATGGCGCAGTGCCCGCAGGAGATGTTGAACGGGATCACCACCCGGTCGCCGGGACGGATGTGGTCGACCTCGGCGCCGACCTCCTCCACGATGCCGATCGGCTCGTGGCCCATGATGTCGCCCTCGGTCATGAACGGGCCGAGCACCTCGTACAGGTGCAGGTCGGAACCGCAGATCGCGGTGCTGGTCAGCCGCACCACCGCGTCGGTCGGTTCCTTGATCGCGGGGTCGGGCACGGACTCCACGCGCACGTCGCGGCGACCGTGCCAGGTGAGCGCCTTCATTCGGTACCTCCCTGCGCCGTGGTCCCTGGTCGGGCCCTACCCCGCCCACCGGCGCGAAACGCGGGCGGGGCCGGGCATGGACGCGGCGGCGGCGCGGGACGGGAGGACCCGGTGCGTCCCGCGCCGCCGCCGGCCGGTCGGCTCGCGCGGCCGGCGCGGCTCACTTGCCGCGTCCGGAGAGGTGGTCGCGCGCCCGGTCGACCAGACCGGCGCCGGGCGCGAGGAGCTTCAGCAGCGTGGGCGAGTCGGGCGTGGACGGGTGCGGCCGGGTGGGGGCCTTGTCCTTGGCCTTCTGGATCTTCTCGCCCAGCTCGGCCAGCTCGGCGTGGTCGCAGTGCCGGGCCAGCTGCGGGAACAGGTTCTCCTCCTCGTCGTGCACGTGCAGCCGGACCTCGGTCATCAGGCTGGCGAGCAGGTCGGAGAACTCCCGGCCCGCCGCGTCGGTCTTCTCCAGGTCCTTCATGATCCGCTCGACCTTGTCGTGGTCGGCGAGCTCCTTGTCGGCGATCTCGTCGCCGTCCGGCAGGTGCCGCCGGGTCGCCGGGTACAGGTACATCTCCTCGGCGACCGAGTGCCGCACCAGCTCGATGATCACCTGGTCGGTCAGCCGCCGCCGGGTCTCCCCGTCGTCCGGGCGGGCGGCCTCCAGCTGCCCGAACAGCTCCTCCACCTCTTGGTGGTCATGGGTCAGGATGCTGATCATGTCCGCGGCCTGCGTGGTCATGGGGTTCTCTCCTTTCGCCGGTCCGGTGGACCCCACCCCCCTACCCGGCGCGCCGCCTTCAAACGAGGGGCGGGCGGCCCCGGCGTCAGTAGTCCCTCAGGACGGCGCGGGCGGCCTCCACCCGGCGCGGCACGGGGCGGCGGGCGCGCGCCACCGCGGGCAGGGCGCGGACGGCGTCGGCGACCCCGCGCCGGCCGTGGTCGCTGGTCAGCGCGCCGGCGGCGGTGCGCAGCAGCACGGGCAGGGGACGGCGCAGCCAGGCGGTGAGCAGCCGGTTGCGCACCTCGCGGCGGCGCCGTCCCGCCGGGTCGCGGCCGTGCGGCGACGGATGGTGGTGGACGACCAGTTCGGGCAGGTAGGCCATGCCCCAGCCCGCCGCGGCCAGGTCGAGCGCGAGCAGTTCCTCCTCGCCGCCGAAGTGCAGCACCTCGGAGAAGCCGCCGACGTCCAGGAACGCGTCGCGGCGCACGACGACCGAGCAGGCCAGGAAGCCCATGATGGCCGGGCCGGGCAGGTCGTCGGGGCGTCCCAGCGGGGAGCGGGCCATGGCCTGCGACACCGGTTCGAGGCGGCCGTCCTCCCCCACCAGGACGCGGGCGGCGAGCAGGGCCGTGCGCGGGTGGGCGTCCAGGACGGACGCGGCGTGCGCCAGCGCTCCGGGCGCCCACCACGAGTCGTCGTCGGCGAACGCGACGTACCGGGTGGCCGCCTCGCGGACGCCGGCGTTGCGGGCGGCGGCGCCGAGGTTGCGCGGCAGCCGGATCAGGCGCGCGCCCGCCTCGCGCGCCACCCGCGGCGTGTCGTCGGACGAGGCGTTGTCGACCACGATCACCGGCGCGGTGTGGCGGGCGAGGCTGCGACGCAGCTCGGAGGCGCGGTCGCGGGTGGCGACCACGATCGTCACGTCCGTCGCGTCGGGCATCGGTTCCCTTCCGTCGGGTCGCGTACCGGTCGGGTCGCGTACCGGTCCGTCGGGTCACGCACCGGTCAGCTCACGTACCGGCGCGCCCGCGACCGCCGCTGCGGTTCTTCGAGCGCGCGCAGGCGTGCCTCGACGTCCGGCGGCACCGGGCGGCGTTCGCGCAGCACCCAGGGCAGTCCGGCGGCGGCCTCCGCCAGCGCCAGCGCGGTGACGCGGTCGCGCGGCAGCGTGCCCAGCAGCGCCCGGGTGCGGCGCAGCGCGCTGCGGGGCGGGCGGCGCAGCCAGGTGAACCAGAGCGTGTTGCGGATGCCGTGGCGGCGGCGCAGGTGCGGCTCGCGCAGCGGCGACGGCGCGTGGTGGACGACCACGTCGTCGGCGTAGCACAGGTGCCACCCGCGGCTCATCAGGTCGGCGCTGAGCAGTTCCTCCTCGCCGCCGAGCCACAGGCGGGGCGAGAAGCCGCCGGCCTCGCGGAACGCCCCGGCCCGCAGCACCGACGCGCCGGCCAGGAACGAGCCGAGCGCGGGCCCGGGGAGCCCCGGCGGGCGCGGCAGCGGCGACTCGCGCAGCTCGGTCACGATGGGGTCCTCGCGGCCGTCCGGCTCGACGATGACGCGGCCGGTGACGACGGCGACCCGCGGGTGGGCGTCCAGCAGCGCGACGGCGCGGGTCAGGGCGCCCGGCTCCCACCAGGTGTCGTCGTCGCAGAACGCCACGTACGGGGTGCGCACGTGGTCGACGGCGAAGTTGCGGGCCACCGCGCCGAGGTTGTCGCGGGGGCGCAGCAGGGTCATCTCCGGATACAGCAGGGCCACGGCCTCGGCGGTGCCGTCCCGTGAGGCGTTGTCGACCACGATGACCGGCGGCCGTTCCGGCAGCCCGGCCAGGCGGCCGAGCGTGTGCAGCAACGACTCGCGCCGGTCGCGGGTTATCACGACGACGGTGCAGCGCATGCGCGGCGCGTACCCGCATCGATACGAATCATGTGCGCGTACGCGGACCATCTGCGCACCCAGTGACCTGCGGGACTGGACTGACCAGAACGACCAAGGATGACCTAGCCCACCGTAAACGTTCGGACACTCTTGTTTGAGGGGCACTGCTCCGGTTAAGTCCGAATCACCTATTGGTGATTTGGGCGCGTCTTATACGAACCACTGCATACAGGGCGGTGCGGGAGACCGACACCGCCCCGGAACGATGTCTATGACGCAGGCATCCTCCGCCCGGTCAGGGCCCGCGGGCCACGCCACGCCCTTTCGGAGGTCCCCCATGCGCGTTCTCGGAGTCAACGCGATATTCCACGACCCGTCGGCCGCGCTGGTGGTCGACGGCAGGATCGTCGCCGCCGCCGAGGAGGAACGCTTCAGCCGCCGCAAGCACGGCAAACGACCCGTCCCGTTCTCGGCGTGGGAACCACCGGAGAAGGCCGCCCGCTGGTGCCTGCGGGAGGCGGGCCTGGAGCCGGGCGACCTGGACGCGGTCGCCTACTCCTACGATCCCCGCCTCGTCGAGCAGGGGGTGCGGGGACACGACGACCAGTGGGAGCACCTGCGCACCCTGTACGCGCAGCGCGCCCCGTTCTTCCTGGCCGCCGCACTGCCCGGACTCGACCCCGGCATCGTGCGGTTCGTGCCGCACCACGTGGCGCACGCGGCGTCGGCCGCCCTCGCCGCGCCCGACCCCGGCGAGGGCGACGTGCTGGTGCTGGACGGACGCGGCGAGATCCACTCCCACCTGGCGGGCACCTACCGCGGCGGCCACCTCAGCCCGCTGCACGCGCAGAGGCTGCCGCACTCGCTCGGCCTGATGTACGAGGAGCTGACCGACCACCTCGGCTTCCTGCGCTCCAGCGACGAGTACAAGGTGATGGCGCTGGCCTCCTACGGCGAGCCGCGGTTCCTGGACGAGATGCGCGAGCACGTGCGCGCCACCGGCGACGGCGGTTTCGCCGTCGACCGCATCGACTGGGGAGCGCTCGCCAAGGCCCGCGCGCCCGGCGACGAGTGGACCGAGGACCACGCCGCCCTGGCCGCCAGCGTGCAGATCCGCCTGGAGGAGGTCCTGTGCGACCTGGCCGGATGGCTGCACCGGCGCACCGGGTCGCGGCGGCTGACGCTCGCCGGCGGCGTCGCGCTGAACTGCGTCGCCAACTCGCGGCTCGCCGAGACCGGCCCGTACGAGGAGGTCTGGGTGCAGCCCGCCGCCGGTGACGCGGGCACCGCGCTGGGCGCCGCCCTGCACGTGGCGCAGCGCGCCGGGGACCGGATCGAGCCGATGCCCGGCGCCGCCCTGGGCCGCCAGTGGGACGAGCCGGAGCTGGCCGCCTGGCTGGACACCGCCAGGATCCCCTACGAACACCCCGACGACCTGGCCGCCACGGTGGCCGACGCGCTGGCCCGCGACCAGATCGTGGCGTGGTTCCAGGGCCGCAGCGAGTTCGGCCCGCGCGCGCTGGGCCACCGGTCGCTGCTGGCGCACCCCGGCCACGCCGAGAACGTCGAGCGGCTCAACGCGGTCAAGGGCCGCGAGCAGTTCCGGCCGATCGCGCCGATGGTCGCCGTGGAGGACGCGGCCGGCATCTTCGAGGGGCCGCTGCCCAGCCCGTACATGCTGTTCGTGCACCGGGTCAGGCCCGAGTGGCGCGACCGGATCCCGGCCGTGGTGCACGTGGACGGCACCGCGCGCATCCAGACGGTGGCGCGCGACGACGAGCCGCTGGTGGCCGACCTGCTGCGGGCGTTCCGTGCCCGCACCGGCCTGCCGGTGCTCGTCAACACCAGCCTCAACACCGCGGGCCGCCCGATGGTGGACGACCCCCGCGACGCCCTGGAGTGCTTCGGCTCCGCGCCCGTGGACCTGCTGGCCATCGGCCCGTTCGTGGTGCGGCGCCGGGAGGTGTTCGCCCGATGACGCGGGCGGACTACACCGTCGTCATCCCCACCGTGGGCCGCGCCAGCCTGCGCACCGTCCTGGACGCACTGCTGGACGGCATGGCCGCGGACCCGGGGAGCGCCCCGGCGCGGATCCTCGTCGTGGACGACCGGGCGCGGCCGGGGGCACCGCTGCCGCTGCCGTCCGCCGCCGGGGACGACGTCAGGGTGCTGCGCTCGGGCGGCCGCGGACCCGCCGCCGCCCGCAACGCCGGATGGCGCGCCGCCACGACCGAGTGGGTTGCGTTCCTGGACGACGACGTCGTGCCCGCTCCCGGCTGGCCCGCCAAGGCCGCCGCCGACG
>NZ_BAAAZG010000057.1:0-118187 GCF_039536785.1 Actinomadura miaoliensis | reverse complement strand
GAGGTCGGCGGCTCGCAGGGAACCGTCACCGTGCCCTCGCCCGAGGGACGCCGCCCCACCGACTGGGAACGCAACACCGCCGGGCTGGCCGACGCGTCCTGGATCACCGCCGACATGGCGTACCGGCGCCGCGCGCTCGCCGAGGTCGGCGGGTTCGACGAGCGGTTCCGCCGCGCCTACCGCGAGGACGCCGACATCGCGTTGCGGGTGATGGCGGCCGGTCACCGCCTGGTGCGCGGCGCCCGCACCGTGACGCACCCGGTGCGGCCCGCCGGGTTCTGGGTGTCGGTGAAGACGCAGGCGGGCAACGCCGACGACGTGCTGATGCGGCGCCTGCACGGCCCCGGCTGGCGACGCCGCGCGGGAGAGGGACCGGGACGGTTCCGCCGCCACCTGCTGACGACCGCCTCCGGCGTGCTCGCCGCCGCCGCGTACGGGGCGGGCGCGCGGCGGGTCGCGTTCCCCGCCTTCGTGGCCTGGGCGGGGCTGACGGCCGAGTTCGCCGCGGCCCGCGTCCTGCCCGGCCCGCGCACGCCCGAGGAGGTGACGCGCATGCTGGTCACCAGCGTCGCCATCCCGCCCGCCGCCACCTGGCACCGGCTGCGCGGCCTGCTGACGCACGCGCGCGCCGGAGCCTGGTACGGCAACCGCGCGGTGCTGTTCGACCGTGACGACACGATCGTGCACGACGTGCCGTACAACGGCGACCCCGCGCGCGTCGAGCCGGTGCGCGGCGCGCGCAAAGCCCTGGACCGGCTGCGCCGCCGGGGCGTGCGCATCGGCGTGGTGTCCAACCAGTCGGGGGTGGCGCGCGGCCTCATCACCCGCGCGGACGTGCGGCGCGTCAACGACCGCATCGACGAACTGCTCGGGCCCATCGACGTGTGGGAGATCTGCCCGCACGGCCCGGACGACCGCTGCTCGTGCCGCAAACCCCGGCCCGGCCTGGTCACCAGGGCCGCCCGGCGGCTGGACGTCGACCCGTCCGCCTGCGTGGTGATCGGGGACATCGGCGCCGACATGCGGGCCGCCGAGGCCGCGGGGGCGCACGGCGTGCTGGTGCCCACCGGGCGCACCCGGCCGGAAGAGGTCGACGACGCCCCCGAGGTGGCGCCGGACCTGCGCGCCGCCGTCGCCCGCGCCCTGGCCCTGCTCGCCGAAGGGCGGTCGCGATGAGGGTGCTGCTGGCCCGCATGGACAACCTCGGCGACGTGCTGCTGGCCGGGCCCGCCGTCCGCGCCGTGGCCGCGCGCGCCGACGAGGTGGCGCTGCTGTGCGGCCCGCGCGGACGCGCCGCCGCCGACATGCTGCCCGGCGTCGACCGTGTGCTGGAGTGGTGCGCGCCGTGGATCGACCCCGAACCCGAACCGGTGGACCCGGCCGAGATCGCCCGGCTGACGCGGATGGTCGGCGGCTTCGACCGCGCGCTGATCTTCACGTCCTTCCACCAGTCGCCGCTGCCGCTCGCGCTGGTGCTGCGCATGGCGGGCGTCGGCTGGATCGGCGGCATCAGCGCGGACTACCCCGGGTCGCTGCTGGACCTGCGCCTGCGGCTCGACGAGCCGGGACGGGGCGACATACCCGAGACCGAGCGGATGCTGGCCCTCGCCGCCGAGGCCGGGTTCCCCTCCCCCGCCGACACGCGGCTGCGCGTGCGCGAGCCGCTGCCGGACATGTCCGCCCTCACCGGCACGCCGCCGGGCGAGCGCGGCCACGTCGTGGTGCATCCGGGAACGTCGGTGCCGGCCCGCGCCTGGCCCGCCGAACGCTGCGCCGAGGCCGTCCGGCTGCTGGCCGGCGCCGGGCACCGCGTGCTGGTCACCGGGCACCACCAGGAGAAGGACCTGACGGCGCGCGTGGCCGGTGACGCCGGCGTCGACCTGGGCGGCCGCACCTCCCTGGCCGAGCTGGCGGCGGTGCTGGCGGGCGCCCGCGTCGTCGTCGCGGGCAACACCGGCCCCGCCCACCTGGCCGCCGCCGTCGGCACGCCCGTCGTGTCGCTGTTCGCCCCGACCGTGCCCGCCGCGCGATGGGCGCCCTACGGCGTGCCGACCGTGCTGCTGGGCGACCAGAACGCCCCCTGTAAGGGCACCCGTGCGCGTGCTTGCCCCGTCCCCGGACACCCCTGTCTCTCCTCCGTCACCGGCCGGCACGTCGTCGCGGCCGTCGAGCACCTGATGGAGGTGGCCCCCTGATGAGAGTTCTCCTGTGGCACGTGCACGGCTCGTGGGCGACGTCGTTCGTGTACGGCCCGTACACCACGCTCGTGCCCGTCACCCCCGACCGCGGCCCCGACGGCAGGGGCCGGCCCGAGACCTTCACCTGGCCGGACCGCGCCGTCGAGATCCCGCACGACCGGCTGCGCGACGAGCACGTCGACGTGGTCGTCCTGCAGCGGCCGCACGAACTGCGGCTCGCCGAGGAGTGGCTGGGCCGCCGTCCCGGACGCGACGTCCCCGCCGTGTACGTCGAGCACGACACCCCGCGCCGCACCCCGGCCGACGCGGGCCTGCCCGAAGAGGTGGTGCCCAACAGCCGGCATTTCCTGCACGACCGGTCCGACATCCCCGTCGTCCACGTCACGCATTTCAACGAGCTGTTCTGGAACTGCGGCAGGGCGCCCACCACCGTCATCGAGCACGGGATCGTCGACCCGGGCTACCGCTACCAGGGCGACCTGCCGCGCGCCGGAGTCGTCGTCAACGATCCGCTGCGCCGGGGACGCGTCGCGGGGACCGACCTGCTCCCCCGGCTGGCCGAGGCCGTCCCGCTGGACCTGTTCGGCATGAACGTCACCGACGTGCCCCGGCGGCTGGGCGTCGCGCCCGAGTCGCTGTGGACGTTCGAGGACCTGCCGCAGCGGGCGATGCACGACGAGCTGGCGCGGCGCCGCTTCTACGTCCACCCCTACCGGTGGACGTCGCTGGGCCTGGCGCTGATCGAGGCCATGATGCTCGGCATGCCCGTGGTGGCCCTCGCCACCACCGAGGCGGTCGAGGCGGTGCCGCCGGAGGCGGGCGTGCTGTCGACCCGCGTCGACACCCTCGCCGCCGCGGCCCGGGACCTGGCCGGCGATCCGGCCCGCGCCCGGCAGGTCGGCAAGCACGCCCGCGCGGCGGCCGCCGACCGCTACGGCCTGCCGCGCTTCCTGCGCGACTGGGAACGGCTGCTCCAGGAGGTGACCCCGTGAAGATCGCCATGGTGTCCGAACACGCCAGCCCCTTGGCCGCCCGCACCACGGCCTCGGCCCCCGGCCTGGGGACCGCCGACGCCGGGGGGCAGAACGTGTTCGTCGCCGATCTGGCCTCCCGCCTGGGCGCGCTGGGTCACCACGTCACCGTCTACACCCGCCGCGACGACCCGCGCCTGCCGGCGCGGGTGCGCCTGGCGCCCGGCGTCACCGTCGAGCACGTGCCCGCCGGCCCCGCCGAGCCGATCCCCAAGGACGAGCTGCTGCCGCTGATGCCGGACTTCGGCCGTCACCTGGAACGCAGCTGGGCCGACGACCCGCCGGACGTGGCGCACGCGCACTTCTGGATGAGCGGCCTGGCCACCGCGCAGGCGGCCGAGAACTTCGAGCGGCGCCGCATCCCGATGGTGCAGACCTACCACGCTCTGGGCAGCGTCAAGCGGCGTCACCAGCGCGACAAGGACACCAGCCCGCCCGGCCGCGTCCAGCTGGAACGCGCGCTCGGGCACACCGCCGACGCCGTCATCGCCACCTGCGCCGACGAGACCGAGGAACTCGTGCGCATGGGCGTGCCCCGCGACCGCATCACCGTCGTGCCGTGCGGGGTGGACCTGAACATGTTCCGCCCCGACGGGCCGCGCGCCTCCCGGGGGGCGCGGCCGCGCCTGGTGACGCTGTCACGGCTGGTCGAGCGCAAGGGCGTTGACACCGCCATCCGGTCGCTGGCGCGCGTGCCGGGCGCCGAGCTGGTGGTGGCGGGCGGCCCGCGCCGCGACGAACTGGACGGCGACCCGGAGGTGCGGCGGCTGCGCGCCGTCGCCGAGGACTGCGGCGTCGCCGGCCGGGTCCGCTTCCTCGGCCGCGTCGGCCGGGCGCAGGCGCCCCGGCTGCTGCGGTCGGCGGACCTGGTGGTGACCCTGCCCTGGTACGAGCCGTTCGGCATGGTGCCGCTGGAGGCGATGGCCTGCGGCGTGCCCGTCGTCGCCACCGCCGTCGGCGGTCACCTGGACACCGTCATCGACGGTGTCACCGGGGTGCACGTCGCGCCCCGCACGCCCGAGCAGACCGCCCGCGTCATCCGCGCGCTGCTCGCCGACCCCACCCGCCGCGCGGCCATGGGCTTCGCCGCCGGCGACCGCGCCCGCTCCCGCTACTCCTGGGACCGCATCGCCCACGAGACCCTCACCGTCTACCGGCGGGCCATGACACGCAGTGAGGTGCTTACATGAGCGTCACCACGCACACCGCGTTCCAGCAGACCAGGCGGCAGGACCTCAACCTGGAGGCGCTGGCCGACGCGGCGCTGCGGTTCCGCAGCCAGACCCCCACCATCGCCGCGTGGGGGCGCCGCCTGGCCCGGGTGCTGGACGCCGGCGGACGCCTGCTGGCGTGCGGCAACGGCGGAAGCGCCGCCGAGGCGCAGCACCTGACCGCCGAGCTGGTCGGCAGGTTCGACGGCGACAGGCGTCCGTTCGCGGCGATCCCGCTGCACGGCGACACCTCGGCGGTGACCGCGATCGGCAACGACTACGGCGCCGAGACCGTGTTCGCCCGCCAGGTGCAGGCGCACGGCCGCCGCGGCGACGTGCTGATCTGCCTGTCCACCAGCGGCCGCAGCCGCAACGTGGTCGCCGCGGCCGAGCAGGCGCGGCGGATGGGGGTGACCGCGTGGGCGATCACCGGGCCGGGCCCCAACCCGCTGGCCGCCGCGTGCGACGACGCCATCACCGTCGACGCGGTGTCCACGGCCACCGTCCAGGAGATCCACCTGGCCGCCATCCACCTGCTGTGCGGGGTGGTCGACGAGACCCTGGGGGTCCGTGGATGACCGCGCCGTCCGCACCGACCGCCACCCGTCCGGGGGGAGCATCATGACGGCACCGCTCGTCGTCATCGGCGACGTGCTGCTGGACATCGACATCATGGGCCGCAGCAGGCGGCTGTGCCCCGACGCGCCCGTACCCGTCATCGAGCAGGCCGAGGAGCGGCCGCGTCCCGGCGGCGCGGGGCTGGCCGCGCTGCTGGCGGCCGCCGACGGCCGCGAGGTCGTGCTGGTCACCGCGCTGGCCGACGACGACCCCGGGCACCGGCTGCGCGCGATGCTGGCCGCGCACATGGAGGTCGCGGCGTTCCGGCTGCACGGCGCCACGCCCTGCAAGATGCGCATCCAGTCCGGGGGGCAGCCGGTGGCGCGGCTGGACGTCGGCGAGGGCCGGGCCGTGGACGGCCCGGTCGGCCCGAGCGTCGCGCAGGCCATCGCGGGCGCGGGCGCGGTGCTGGTCTCCGACTACGGCCGCGGCGTCACCGGGCACGCCGCCGTCCGCGCCATGCTGGAGGAGGTGGGCGGACGCGTGCCGGTCGTGTGGGATCCGCATCCGCGCGGCGAGCCACCAGTGCCCGGCACGCGCCTGATGACGCCCAACGAGGACGAGGCGGCCCGGCTCGCCGCCGAGCACGGCGCCGCGATCGACGGCGGCGGCCTGGCGGCGGCGACCCGGCGGGCCCGGTTCCTCGCCGAGACCTGGGACCTGGACGGCGTGGCCGTCACCCTCGGCTCGGACGGCGCGCTGCTGGTCGAGGGCGCCTCCGGCCCGCGGGGCGCCCCGTTCCTCGCCCCGGCCGAACCGGCCCGGGGCGACTCGTGCGGGGCGGGCGACAGCTTCGCGGCGCGCGCCGCGCAGGTGCTGGCCGACGGCGGGCGCCTCCCGGAGGCCGTGGCCGCGGGCGTGCGCCGCGCCGCCGAGTTCGTCAGCGCGGGCGCCGCGACCGCCGTCGCCGCGCAGCTGGCCGAGACCGGATCGCCGCACATCCCCCCCGGGCGCGACGCCGACGCCTGGGACGTGGTGGAGCGCACCCGCCGCGCGGGCGGCACCGTCGTGGCGACCGGCGGCTGTTTCGACCTGCTGCACGCCGGGCACGTCAGCCTGCTGCAGCAGGCCCGCCGCCTGGGCGACTGCCTGATCGTGTGCGTCAACTCCGACGACTCGGTGCGCCGCCGCAAGGGCCCCGCCCGCCCGGTGACGACCGCCGCCGACCGGGTGCGGGTGCTGCAGGCGCTGTCGGACGTCGACGCCGCCGTGGTGTTCGACGAGGACACCCCCGAGCGGCTGCTGGAACGCCTGCGCCCCGACATCTGGGTCAAGGGCGCCGACTACGCCGGCGCCGCCCTGCCGGAGGCCGACACCGTGCGCCGCTACGGCGGGGAGGTGGTGCTGCTGCCCTTCCTGGAGGGCCGCTCCACCACCCGCCTGCTGTCGAACCTCCCCCCGGCCCACCCGGCCCCGCCCATGCCGTCGACATCGAAGGGAATACCGTCATGAACGTCCTGGTCACCGGCGGAGCATCAGGACTCGGCGCGGCCGTCGCCGAGCGGGTCGCCAAGGACGGCCACCGGCCGCTGGTCATCGACCGGCACCCGCCCAAACCGGAGGGCGGCGGGTGGCAGCACTGCCTGGCCGACCTGGCCGACCGGCACGCCGCCGAACGCGCCGTGCACTGCCTGGCCCGAGGCGCCGGCGGCCTGGACGCGGTCGTCACCGCGGCGGGCACCGACGCGTGCGGCAGGCTGTGCGACGTGCACGCCGAGGACTGGGAACGGGTCGTCCAGGTCAACCTGCTGGGCACCGCCGCCGTCGTGCGCGCCGCGCTGCCGTATCTGAAGGCGGCGCACAACGGGCGGATCGTCACCGTCGCCTCGACGCTGGGGCTGCGGGCGCTCAGCGACGCCACCGCCTACAGCGCCTCCAAGTTCGGCGTCGTCGGGTTCACCCGGGCCCTGGCCGCCGAACTGGCCGGTCGGGTCGCGGTGACGATGCTGGTCCCCGGCGGCATGGACACCGCGTTCTTCGACGGACGCGACGAGCAGTACAAGCCCGGCCCCGACGCGCAGCTCAACCGTCCCGAGGACGTGGCCGCCACCGTCATGTTCGCGCTGTCCCAGCCGCCCGGCTGCGAGGTGCGGGAACTGCTGGTGTGCCCGTCGCGCGAACCGTCGTGGCCGTGACGCGTCATCGCGTGCTGGTGCTGCGGGCACTCGGCCTGGGTGATCTGCTGACCGCCGTCCCGGCGCTGCGCGCGTTGCGGCGGGCGCTGCCCGGGCGGCGGCTCACCCTGGCCGCGCCCGCCGCGCTGGCGCCGCTGGCCGAGCTGACAGGGGCCGTGGACGACGTCCTGCCCGCGCGGGGGCTGCACCCGCTGCCGCCGTGCGGCCCGGTGGACCTCGCGGTCAACCTGCACGGACGCGGCCCGCAGAGCCACCGTGTGCTGCGCGACCTGCATCCGGTGCGGCTGCTGGCGTTCGCGCACCCGCAGGTGCCCGACGTCACCGGGCCGCCGTTCGACCCGCCGCGCGGGGGCGAGGAGCACGAGGTCACGCGCTGGTGCCGGCTGCTGGCGTCCTCCGGGTTCGACCCGGATCCGCGCGACCTCGGCCTGCCGGCGCCGGGCCGTCCCTCGCCCGCGCCGGGCGCCGTGGTGGTGCACCCGGGCGCGGGCTACCCGGCCCGCCGCTGGCCGCCCGAACGGTTCGCCCGGGTCGCCGCGGCGCTGCGCGCCGACGGCCACCGCGTCGTGGTGACCGGCGGCCCCGACGAGACCGGCCTGGCCGCGCGGGTCGCCGGAGCGGCCGGGCTCGACCCGTCCGACGACCTGTCGGGCCGCACCGGCCCGCTCGACCTGGCCGCGCTCGTCGCGCACGCCCGGCTCGTCGTCTGCGGCGACACCGGCACCGGGCACCTGGCCACCGCGTACCGCACACCGTCGGTGCTGCTGTTCGGCCCGACGTCGCCCGCCGCCTGGGGACCGCCGCCCGGCCGCGCCGCGCACCGCGTGCTGTGGGCGGGGCGACGCGGCGACCCCCACGGGCTCGAACCCGATCCGGGGCTGCTGGAGATCTCCGTGCCCGACGTCCTGGACGCGGCGCGCGGGACGCTGGAACGCGAAGGAGGACACGATGAGACATCCGCGCGCGGTCGTGACCGGGGGCGCGGGCTTTCTCGGCTCGCACCTGTGCGAGGCGCTGCTGGCCCGGGGCATCTCGGTGATCTGCGTTGACAACCTGCTGACCGGCACCGCCCGCAACGTCGCCCACCTGACCGCGCGACGCGACTTCCAGTTCCTCAAACGCGACATGACCGAGCCGGTGGACGTGCTCGGCCCGGTCGGCTACGTGTTCCACCTGGCGTCGGCGGCCTCGCCCGCCGACTACCTGCGGCTGCCGATCCAGACGCTGGAGGTCGGCAGCCAGGGCACCCGGTACGCGCTGGAGCTGGCCGAGCGCAAGCAGGCCCGGTTCGTGCTGGCCTCCACCTCGGAGGTCTACGGGGACCCGCTGCAGCACCCGCAGTCCGAGTCGTACTGGGGCAACGTCAACCCGGTGGGGCCGCGCAGCGTGTACGACGAGGCCAAGCGGTTCGGCGAGGCGCTGACCTCGGCGTTCCGGCACTCGCGCGGCCTGGACACCGCCATCGTGCGGATCTTCAACACCTACGGCCCGCGGATGCGGCCCGACGACGGCCGCGCCATCCCCACCTTCCTGCGGCAGGCGCTGACCGGCGAGCCGCTGACGGTGACCGGTGACGGGTCGCAGACCCGGTCCATCTGCTATGTGGACGACACCGTGCGCGGCATCCTCGCGCTCGCGCTGTCGGACCATCCGGGGCCGATGAACATCGGCAGCCCGTACGAGACCTCCATGCTCGACCTGGCCCGGCTGATCGTCGAGCTGACCGGCTCGCGGTCGCGGATCCGGTTCATCGACCGGCCCACCGACGACCCGGCGGTGCGGCGTCCCGACACCACGCTGGCGTACGAGACGCTCGGCTGGAAACCGCGGGTGCCGGTGCGGGAGGGCCTGCACCAGACGATCGAGTGGTTCACGCGCGAGCTGCCGGTCTCCCGCAGCGCCTGAGCCCTTTCATCGCCTCGTCACGTCATCGCCTCGTCATGCCCGGGGCGGCGGGCCGCTCGTGGCACGCACGACGAGCTCGGCGGGCAGGATCGTGCGCGGCGCCGGGGCGGGCCCGCCGGCGATCAGGTCGAGCAGGGCGCGCGCGGCCAGCCGTCCCTTCTCGAGCAGCGGCTGGCGGACGGTGGTCAGCGGCGGGTCGGCGTCGGCGGCCTCGGGCAGGTCGTCGAAGCCCACCACCGACACGTCCCCGGGGACCGACAGGCCCAGCTTGCGGGCCGCCGTCAGCACGCCCTGGGCCAGCCGGTCGGTCAGCGCCAGAATCGCGGTGGGCCGTTCGGACGCGGGCCGGTCGAGCAGGTCGAGCGCGGCCTGGTGACCGAGCCCGGCGGTGTTGCCGCCGCATTCCAGCACGGGCGGACGACCGCCCCCGGGCAGCGCGTCCAGATAGCCGGCGATGCGGTCGCGGCCGACGGCGAACGTGGCCGAGCGCAGCCGCTCGTCGTCGGCGCGGCCGGTGCGGGCGTCGTCGCCGAGCCGGTCGGCGAGCACGGCGAACCGGCGGTGCCCGAGCCCGGCCAGGTGCGCGGCGGCCTGCCGGGCGCCGCCGCGGTCGTCGACGCCGATGAACGGCTCGCCGCCGTCCGGGCCCGGTTCGGGCTCGTCCACCAGCACCAGGGGCAGGCCGCGGGCGCGCGCGGCGGCCAGGCCGGGATGCC
The DNA here is from genome assembly GCF_039536785.1 of Actinomadura miaoliensis. Lineage (NCBI taxonomy): Bacteria > Bacillati > Actinomycetota > Actinomycetes > Streptosporangiales > Thermomonosporaceae > Actinomadura > Actinomadura miaoliensis. The sequence continues at coordinate 108,373 of NZ_BAAAZG010000057.1, read as the reverse complement.
CGTCCGACAGCGAGTAGGCCAGGAAACCGTCGACCACGGCGCGGTGCACCGCGTCGTCGACGACGGGCCCGGCGCCGTCGTGCTCCTCCGGGGTGCGCGGCGGCGCGGGCAGCAGCGTCAGGCCGACGGCGTCCAGTTCCCCGACACCCGCGACGCCCTGCAGGAACAGCACCGCCGCCGGGTCGGTGAACGCGTACGACAGGGCCTCGGTGAACAGCACGCCCAGCGCCCCGACGCGCCGCGTGGCCAGGCTCGCGGCGAGCGGATCGGGGCCGGGGTAGCCGAGGGTCCGGGCGGCCTCCAGCACGCGGCGGCGCACCTCCGGGGACAGCCGTTCGGGCCGGTGGTAGGCGTTGGACACCGTGGTGTGCGAGACCCCGGCGACGCGCGCGACGTCCCGCAGCGTGGCCACTGTCCCTCCTCGGGCGGCGGATTTCCTGTTGACCGGTCAACAGCGTATCCGTAGGGTCGCCTTGTTTACCGGTCAACGCATATCGGTCGTTCGTGGTTTACCGGTCAAAGAGCTCAGGCGAAGGAGGGCGACGGTTGGTTTCCGGCGAGGCCCGCGCCGCGCGGCGGGCGGTGGCGGTCGTGTTCTTCCTCAACGGGCTGGTGTTCGCCTCGTGGGTGCCGCGCATCCCCGAGGTCAAGGCCGCCCTCGGCCTCGGCGCCGCCGGGCTCGGGGCCGCGCTGCTCGGCATGGCGCTCGGCTCGCTGGTGGCCATGGCCGCCGCGGGCGCGCTGGTGGGCAGGCGCGGCAGCCGCCCGGTGACCCGCGTCGCGCTGGCCGCCTTCTGCGCGGTGCCGGGGCTGGTGGGACTGGCACCGTCATGGGCCTGGTTGTTCCTGGCGCTGACCGTGTGGGGCGCCACCACCGGCGCCCTGGACGTGGCGATGAACGGCGCGGGGCTGGCCGTGCAGCGCCGCTACACCCGGTCGATCATGTCCGGCTTCCACGCCTGCTTCAGCGCCGGGACGCTCGCCGGGGCGGGCGCCGGCTCGCTGGCCGCGCACTTCTCCGTCGGCGTCCCGGTGCACCTGGCCGGGACGGGCCTGCTGGCGCTGGCCGCCGGGACGGCCGCGACGCGCTCGCTGCTGCCCGCCGCGCACGACGCGCAGGAGGCCGGGCCGGTGTTCGTCCGGCCCACCCGGCCGTTGCTGCTGCTCAGCGCGCTGGCGTTCGCCGCGCTGCTCGCCGAGGGCGCCGCGGCGGACTGGAGCGCGGTGTACCTGCGCGACGTCCTGGGGACGGGTGGCGGCCTGGCCGGCGCCGGGTACGCGGCGTTCGCGCTGGCGATGACGGCGGGGCGGATGGCCGGGGACCGGCTGGTCACCCTGCTCGGTCCCGCTCGGATGGTGCGGGTGCTGGCCACGGCGGCGGCGGTCGCGTTCGGCGGGGCGCTGGTGATCGGCGAGCCGTGGGCGGCCGTCGCAGGGCTGACCGTGCTGGGATTGGGACTGGCCTGCGTGGTTCCGATGGTGTTCCTGGCCGCCGCGACCGCCACCGGCGCCCCGGGGCCGTCCGTCGCGGCGGTCTCCACCGTCGGCTACCTGGGCTTCCTGGTCGGCCCGCCGCTCATCGGCGCCCTCGCCGAGCTGGTCGGGCTGGGCGTCGCGCTGGGCGTGGTCGCGGCCCTGGTGGCGTTCCTGGCCGTGGCCGCGGGCGCGATGTCACACGCAGAGGCACAGCCCGCGGGGACACAGAACGCCGAGGCACAGCACGCCGAGGTTCCGTCGCCGGGCGCGGGCGATCCCCCTGCGGGCGGACGCAGCGTGCCCGGCGAGGCACGCCGCGCACACCGCCGGTAGGGATCAGCCCGAGCTGCCCGCGGTGACGAGCCGCCGGATGTCGGGCGAGAGGCTCTCGTACACCTTGTTCATGATCTTGCCCTGGGTGGCCTCGTCGACCACCTCCAGGACCACCCGGGCCAGGAACGCGGCCTTCTGCTCGTCCACGCCGCCCCGCTCGGCGACGCGCCGGATGAAGGCGTGCCGGTCGAAGCGCTCGCCGGTGCCCGCGCCGCCGTAGACCTCGGTGCGCCGCAGGTGCTCGCCGATCTCGTGGGGAAGCTGGGCGGCCAGGTTGTCGGCCAGCCCCTCGGGTACCCGCTCGCCCAGCGTCTCCAGGGTGGCGCGGCAGGCTCGTTCGGCGTGCCCGAGGTCGGGCAGCCTCGCCCGATTCTGTACGAGTCCGAGAAATTCGTCGTGCCTCATTTCGGCCCCTCCTTTCTGCAAAATCGTCCTCCGAGGCGCGTGCCCGGCTTGGGGCGGTCTTAACGTGTTCGCTCGAAGTCCAACGCGTCCATCAGGTCGGCGGTGAGCGACACGGGCTCCGGACACGCCCGGACCCGTACGGCCCCCTCCCCCGACAGGCACCACCGCCACCATCGCTCCAGTTCGGCGGGGTCGAGCAGGCGGGGCCCCTGGGCGTGCTCGGGCGGCGTGAGGACGGCGGGCCACGACCACGCGCGGGCCTGCGCCGTCACCTTGGCTCCGCCCGCGACGGGGTCGACGGCCAGGGCGGGCACCCGGTTCTTCAGCGCGAGCACCAGCCCGTGCATCCGGGTGGTGACCACCAGGTCGAGCCGCCGGACCGCGCTCTCCAGCTCGGCGGCGGTGGCGGCGAGCCGCCAGTCCCGCGGGTCCAGCCGGGTCTCCAGGGGCAGGCGGGCGCACTCGCGTTCGCCCAGCCAGCCGGTCAGCTCCTCCTCGACGCGTTCGTGCCGCCCGCGCGCGCCGTACTCGCGCTGCCGCCGGGCGAGCACCACCCCGACCACGGGGACCTCGGGGGTCTCGACGGACGCGGCCAGGTCGCACCGGGCGGGCTCGCCGGGCGCGTCCCTGGGGATCACGGCGTGGAACCCGGCGGCGGCCGGATCCGCGGGATCGATGACCGAGACGCCGACGGCCACCCGGCGGCACCGCGCGTACCGGCGGTGCAGCCCTTCGACCTGCTCGCCGCGCAGCGGGCCGCACGCGAACACCAGGTGCGTGTAGCGCTCGGGCCGGGCCTGCTCGAGGGTGAGCGCGCCGGGCCGGAACACCGGGCTCCAGGCGATGTCGCAGGGCAGCCCGGCCTCGGTCAGCTGACGCCGTACCGCCTCCAACGCCAGCACGTCCCCCGCGGTCGCCTCGCCGTGGACGAAACTGGGCCAACCCACCAGCAGTACACGCATGCGGCCGATCGTTCCCGCGGGCGGGGAACGAAACGCGCGGCCCCGGCAGGGCCGGCGCGCGGCCGGGCGGCCGGCGGGTCAGCGGGCGGCGGGCTTGGGCAGGGCGCAGCGGCCGGCGGTCAGGTCGACGTCGCCGCCGCCGAGGCAGCGGGCGAGCCGGTAGGTCTGCTGTCCGTAGTCGGCGCCCGGGCGGACCTTCACCTTCCCCGCGCCGTCGACCTCGCAGGGGTTGTTGAGGGTGCAGCGCTCGCCGTTCTCGTTGCCGGTGTTGTTGATCCCGATGACGTGGCCGGTGGCGGGGTCCACGAGGGGCGAGCCGGAGGTGCCGCCGACGGTGTCGCAGGTGGAGCTGTAGCGGATGGAGTCCCGCCAGGTCCACTCGGCCTCGCGGAGCCGGTGGACGAACCCGTCGATCTTGCAGGAGTAGATCTTGCGCCAGTAGCCGGAGACCACACGGATCTCGGTGCCGGCCCGCGGCCGCGACGGCGCCAGCCGCAGCGCGTGGACCCCGTACCGCTCGGCGAGCCTGCGGTAGGTGGTGCCGAGCCGGTACACCGCCACGTCGGTGTCGGTCATGGTGGCGTACTCGATCCGGTTGGCGCGCACGGTGCCCAGCGTGCGCTTCCCGGACCGGTCGAGCAGGGTGAACGTGCGCGTGGACGGCCTGTCGACGAACACCTGCCCGGCCTTGGGCATGCCGGTCTCCAGGCAGTGCCCGTTGGTGAGCACCAGGGCGGCGTCGGTGTCATGCGTGCGCGGCCCGCGCACCAGGGAGCCCGAGCAGTTGTCGAGCGCGACGACGCCGGTGAAGTCGACCTGCTCGGACCGCGCGGCCTTCTTGGGCCGCTCGCCCTTCGCCGTCTTGACGATCTTGACGGTCTTGGTGGTCTTGGTGGTCTTGACGGTCTTCGCGCCGTCGGGCACGGGCCCGCCGGTGGCGAGGGCCTGGGGCGGCGAGATCTGCGCGTGGGCGGGCGCGGGCGCGGCGCCGCCCACGGCCGCGAGGGCGGCGGCGCAGGCGGCGACGGCGCGCGCGGCCCCGGTGAATCGACTGGTCATGCGGGCTCCTCTCAGACGGAACGGCACCGACAAGATCATCACTGTGCCGGATGTGAATGCCAAGGACTGTCGTGACCGGTGTGGCGCGAGGGCAAGCACTTTCGTCCGCGTCGGCCACCGGTGGCGGCGGTGCCCCCGCGCCGGTCATCACTCCACGTCGATCCAGCCGAAGGTGCGCTCGACGGCCTTCTTCCAGGCCGCGTAGGACTTCTCGCGCCTGTCGTCGTCCCACTGCGGCAGCCAGCGCTTGTCCTCGTTCCAGTTCTGGCGCAGCTCGTCGGTGTTCCGCCAGAACCCGACGGCGAGCCCGGCCGCGTAGGCGGCGCCGAGCGCGGTGGTCTCGGCGACGACCGGCCGGGAGACGGGCACCCCGAGGATGTCGGCCTGCAGCTGCATGCACAGCTCGTTGGCGGTCACACCGCCGTCCACCTTGAGCACGTCCAGCGACACACCGGAGTCCTCGCGCATCGCCTCCACCACGTCGCGCGACTGGTAGCAGATGGATTCGAGGGTGGCGCGGGCCAGGTGGGCGTTGGTGTTGTAGCGGGACAGGCCGACGATGGCGCCGCGGGCGTCGCTGCGCCAGTACGGGGCGAACAGCCCGGAGAACGCGGGCACGAAGTAGACGCCGCCGTTGTCGTCGACCTGGCGGGCCAACGCCTCGCTCTGCGCGGCGCCGGAGATGATGCCGAGCTGGTCGCGCAGCCACTGCACCGCCGACCCGGTGACGGCGATCGAGCCCTCCAGGGCGTAGACGGGCTTGGACTCGCCGAACTTGTAGCAGACCGTCGTCAGCATCCCGGCCTTCGAGCGCACCAGATCCTCCCCCGTGTTGAGCAGGAGGAAGTTGCCGGTGCCGTAGGTGTTCTTGGCCTGGCCGGGCTCGAAGCACACCTGCCCGACGGTGGCGGCCTGCTGGTCGCCGAGGTCGCCGGTGAGGGGCACCTCGCCGTGCAGCGGCCCCTCGGCGCGGGTCACCCCGTACGGGTCGGGCGCCGACGACGGGCGGATCCGCGGCAGCATCGCCCGGGGGATGCCGAAGAACGACAGGAGCTGGTCGTCCCAGTCGAGGGTCTCCAGGTCCATGAGCATGGTGCGGCTGGCGTTGGTGACGTCGGTGACGTGCACGCCGCCGTCGCGTCCGCCGGTCAGGTTCCACAGCAGCCAGGCGTCGATGTTGCCGAACACCGCCTCGCCCGCCTCGGCGTCCCGGCGCACCCCCTCGACGTTCTCCAGGATCCACTGGATCTTGCCGCCGGAGAAGTAGGTGGCCGGCGGCAGCCCGGCGCGGTGCCGGATCGTCTCGCCGCGCCCGTCGCGCTCCAGCGCCGCGGCGATGCGGTCGGTGCGGGTGTCCTGCCAGACGATCGCGTTGTAGTACGGCCGCCCGGTGCGGCGGTTCCACACCACCGTGGTCTCGCGCTGGTTGGTGATGCCCAGCGCGACCATGTCGCTCTTGTTCACCCCCGCCTTGTTGAGCGTCGTCTCGATGACGGCGCGGGTGCGCTCCCAGATCTCGGTGGGGTTGTGCTCGACCCAGCCCGCCCGCGGCAGAAGCTGCTGGTGCTCGAGCTGGTGCCGCGCGACCTCGTTGCCGCCGTGATCGAAGATCATGAACCTGGTGCTGGTGGTGCCCTGGTCAAGAGCCCCGACGACGTCCCCCATCAGGCCCTCCTCCCCCGGCGGGCGGACACGCTCCGCCCCCCGGCACTCGATTCCCCGCGACGGAGCGGGCAGGCACTGGGCACCGAAGGCGCAGCCGGACGATCAGGGCGAGACATCGTATTCGGGCTTGCGGTCGGTGCCCTCGGCGCCGCGATCGGCGGGCTGTGGCAGATGGCGGCCGATGAGCAGGAGGTACAGGGCGGCGCCGATGATCCCGCCCAGCAGCGGGCCCACGATCGGCACCCAGAAGTACAGGCCGCCGTACTGGTCGCGCCAGGCGCCGCCGTAGCCGGTGAGGTACTGCGCCAGGCGCGGGCCGAAGTCGCGGGCGGGGTTGATCGCGTAGCCGGCGTCCGTGCCCCAGGCCATGCCGATCGCGACCACCAGCAGGCCGATCACCACCGGGGTCAGGTTGGCCAGCGGCGGCAGGTTGCGCAGGTCGGTCAGGGCCAGGATGACGAACAGCAGGATCGCGGTGCCGATGATCTGGTCGCGGAAGCCGCCCCACAGGCTCACCGGCAGGGTGCCGTTGCCCGGCAGGGTGGAGAACACGAACTGGGTCTTGAGCGTGTGGCCGGGGTCGAACCCGGCCAGCACCTCGCTGTAGTTCCACCGGACGAGCAGCGCGCCCACGAAGGCGCCGGCGGTCTGCGCGAGGATGTAGGGGGCGACCTTCCGCCAGGGGAACCCCTGGAAGACCGCGAGCGCGACGGTCACCGCCGGGTTGATGTGACCGCCGCTCAGGCGCGCCGACACATAGACGCCGAGTGTGACGCCGATGCCCCAGGCCCAGGCGATGCTGTCGTGGCCGCCGAGTCCGCCCGCGACGACCTGGGCGACCACCCCCGCCCCGAAGAGGATGAGGATCATCGTCCCGGCGAACTCCGCGCTCATCTCCCCGGCGATCGGCGGAAGCCGCCACGACGGGAACGGGGAACGTCGCGCCATGGTCGCCTCCTCCTGCCCCGGGCCGCGGTCACCGTCACCTGGCGTGAGCGGCCTTCCAGGAAGAACGGGTATTCCCGTAACCTAGCGTGATAAGCGAGATGGCCGTCCGCGTTAGGGCGAGCACACTGCGCAGTTTCTTGACCGCCGTTGTAATGCTGCTTACATTCGAGGAACGCCCGGCGACCCCACCCGCCGCCCCTCGAGGAGGCAGCCGTGCGCCCTCCGCTTCCCGCCCCCTCCAGCGCCCCGCCCTCCCGCCGCGCGCCGCTCACCCTCCGGGCCCCGCTCCTGCTCCGCACCGCGCTCGCCGTGGTCCTCGCGGCCGTCGCGACCGGCTGCGGCGGCTCGTCCGGCGACGGCGGCGGGCCCGTGCGGATCGGCCTGATCGTCTCGCTGACCGGCAACTACGCCCCGCTCGGCAGCGAGGACAAGAAGGCCGTCGACCTGGCCGTCGAGCAGGTCAACGCCACGGGCGGGCTGCTGGGCCGCACGGTCGAGATCGTGTTCCGTGACGACCGGACCCAGCCCGACCAGGCCGTCCTGGCGTTCAACGCGATCAAGAACCGGGACCTGGCCGCGGTGATCGGACCGGTGTTCTCCAACTCCGCGCTGGCGGTCGAGCCGATCGCGCAGCGCGAGAGGATCCCCTACCAGTCGCTCGCCCCGGCCACCGAGCAGGTCGAGCCGATCAAGTCGTACGTGTTCGTCACCCCCGCGCTGTCGGCCATGTACGCCGAGCGCTACCTGCAGTACCTCCAGAGCCAGAGGATCGGCCGCATCGCGCTGGCGCACGACAGCAAGAGCGGCTACGCGGTGGCCGGCTACAAGGCCACGCTGCGGCTGGCGTCCAGGTACGGCGTGCGGGTCGTCAGGGACGAGCCGTACGAGACCACCACCACCGACTTCAGCCCGATGTTCACCCGGATCCGCGGTTCGGGCGCCCAGGCGCTGCTGTTCTGGGGCACCGGCGCGCCCGGCGTCATCGTCACCAAGCAGTACGCCGCGTCCGGGCTGAGGATCCCGCTGATGCTGACGGGCAGCCAGGCCAGCAAACTGTGGCTCGATCCCGTGGGCGGGGCCGCCGAGGGCCTGACGGTGCAGAGCGCCATCGGCGTGGTCGGCGACCACCTGCCCGCCGGGCCGCAGAAGCAGGTGATCGACCGGCTCGCCGTGCCGTTCCGGCAGAAGTACGGCTACCCGCCGCCGCAGTTCGCCCAGGACGGCTACAGCGCCGCCATGCTGGTGTTCGAGGCGATCCGCAGGGCGGGCTCCACCGACGGCGAGAAGATCCAGAAGGCGATGGAGCGGATGGACCTGCTCACCCCCAACGGCCGGTTCCGCTACTCCCCCACCGACCACTCCGGCCTGTCCCCCGCCTACATCTCGGTCAACACCGTCAGGAACGGGCAGTTCGTGCCGACCGACTGGGCGCGGGCGGAACTGGCCGAGACCGTCTCGCCGGGGTGACGGGTGCTGACGATCGAGGGCCTGTCGCGGCACTTCGGCGGCGTCTACGCGCTGCGCGACGTGGACATGGCCGTCGCGCGCGGTGAGCTGCGCGGCGTCATCGGTCCCAACGGCGCGGGCAAGTCGACGTTGTTCCACCTGATCGCCGGGCACCTGCGGGCCGACCACGGCGGTGTCACGTTCGCCGGACGGCGGCTGGACCGGCTGCCCGCGCACCGGCGCGCCGCGCTCGGCATCGCGATCGTGTTCCAGGAGGCCCGGGTGTTCCGCGGCATGACGGTGCGCGAGAACGTCATGGTCGGCGCGCACGCCGCCACCCGCGCCGGGTTCTGGACGGCGGCGCTGCGGCTGCCCGCGCACGCCCGCGAGGAACGCCTGATCCGTGCCCGGGCGGACGCGGCGCTGGCGCGCGTCGGGCTCGACGGCTGGGCCGACCGGCCCGCCGAGACGCTCCCGCTGGGGCGGCAGCGTTCGCTGCAACTGGCCCGGGCCCTGTGCGCCGAGCCGCGGCTGCTGCTGCTCGACGAGCCCGCCTCCGGGCTGCGCGCCGCCGAGCGCGAGGCGCTCGCGGGGCTGATCGCCGACCTGCGCCGCACCGGTCTGACGATCATGCTGGTGGAGCACGACGTGGGCCTGGTGACCCGGCTGGCCGACCGGATCACCGTGCTGGACCTGGGCCGGGTCATCGCCGAGGGCACCCCCGAGCAGGTTCGCGGCGACCCCCGGGTGGTCGCCGCCTACCTCGGCGAGGAGGCCGGGTCATGAGCATGGTCCGGGTCCGCGACCTGGTGGTGCGGTACGGGTCGGCGACCGCGCTGGACGGGGTGTCGCTGACGGTCGGCAGCGGTGAGATGGTGGCGCTCGTCGGGCCGAACGGCGCCGGCAAGTCGACCCTGGTGAACGCCCTGTCGGGCGTGGTGCGTCCCGCGTCGGGGACGGTGCGGGTCGCGGGGCGGCTCGCGCACGTCCCGGAGGGGCGCCGGCTGTTCCCGGACCTGACGGTCGAGGACAACCTGCGGCTGGGCGGCTGGCGGTCGCGGTCGCGCGACCCGGCGGAGGTGTACGAGCTGCTGCCGGCCCTGGTGCGGCTGCGGTCGCGGCGCGCCGGGAGCCTGTCGGGCGGCGAGCAGCAGATGGTCGCGGTCGGGCGGGCGCTGATGGCGCGGCCCGAGGTGATCGCGGTGGACGAGCTGTCGCTCGGCCTGGCGCCGATGGTGGTCGCCGGCCTGGCCCGGCACCTGGCCGCGCTGAACGCCGGGCGCGGCACGGCGGTGCTGCTGATCGAGCAGAACGCGCGGCTGGCGTTCCGGCTGTGCTCGCGCGCGTACGTGCTGGAGGCCGGGCGCGTCGTCGCCGAGGGGCCGTGCGCCGAGCTGGCGCGCAGCCCGCGCGTCGCCGACGCCTACCTCGGCGGACCCGTGCGGGAGGCGCCGTGAGCGCGTTCCTCAGCTACCTGGTCAACGGGCTGGCGGTGGGCTGCGGGTTCGCGCTCGTCGGCAGCGGGCTGGTGGCGATCCACCGGGTGACGCGGGTGGTCAACTTCGCGCAGGGCACGTTCGCGGTGGTCGCCGGGCTGAGCGCCGCCTCGTTCCTGGAGCTGGGGCTGCCGCACGGCGCGGCGGAGGTCGTGGCGGTGGGCGTGGCGGCGGGCGCCGGGCTGCTGACCGGGATCGTGGCGATCGGCCGGCGCGGCACCGACCCGCTGGCCTCGCTGATCGTCACGCTCGGGCTGGGCGTGCTCGCCTACGCCGTCGAGATCGTCGTCTGGGGCGACCAGCCGCGCTCGTTCGCCGGGGCGCCCGGATCGGTCACCGTCGCGGGCGCCACCGTGCAGTGGCAGTACCTGCTGGTCATCGCGGTCACGGCGGTGACGTTCGCGGCGCTGTGGCTGTTCTTCGCCCGCACCTACCCGGGCAAGGGCCTGACCGCGTGCGCGTCCGACCCGTACGCGGCGCGGCTGATCGGCATCGACGTGCGGCGCATGGGGCTGGTGGCGTTCGCGCTGGGCGGCCTGCTCGGCGGCGTCGCGGGCGTGCTCGTCACGCCGCTGCAGCCGATCTCGTTCGACTCGGACGTGACGCTGATCGTCAACGGGTTCGCGGCGGCGGTCTTCGGCGGGCTGTCGCGGCCGGTGGCCACGCTGGCGGGCGGGCTGCTGCTGGGCGTGGCCGAGGCCATGGTCGCCGGCTACCTCAAGGCGTCGTACCAGATCGAGGTCGCGCTCGGGCTGATGCTGGCGATCATGATCTGGCAGGCGACGCGGACCCCGGCGCTGCGCGAGGAGGCCATGTGAGCGAGCCGGAGCGGCACGGCGGTGCCCGGACCGGCCGGCGCGCGAAAGGCGGCGCCGGGCACGAGCCGGGGAGGCGGGCGGGGAGCGCGGGGCTGTGGCAGGTGGCGGCGCTGGGGGCGGTCGCCATGGCGCTGGCGGCGCTGCTGGGCGAGGGGCAGCTGTCGGTGTTCATCCTGCTCGGCCTGGCGGCGATCGTCACGGTCGGGGTGTCCCTGCTCATGGGGTACGCCGGGCAGGTGTCGCTCGGGCAGGCCGCGTTCTACGCCGTCGGCGGCTACACGGCCGCGCTGCTGGGCGTGCACGGGCGGCCGCCGCTGCTCGGGCTGGTCGCGGCGCCGCTGGCCGCCGCCGCGTTCGCGGTGGTGATCGGCGTCCCGCTGCTGCGGCTGCGCGGCCACCACCTGGCGTTCGCCACGCTCGCCACGCAGCTGATCCTGCTGTCGCTGGCCGGGGAGATCGACGCGCTGGGCGGCAGCATCGGCCTGCAGGGCGTCCCGCGCCTGTCGGCCGGGCCGGTGGAGCTCGCCGGCGACCGGGGGTACGCGTTCCTCACCTGGGCGGCGCTGATCGTCGTGCTGCTGGTGACGCGCAACGTCATCGAGTCGCGGGCGGGACGCGGCCTGCGCGCGCTGGCCACCAGCGAGGTCGCGGCCGAGTCGGCGGGGGTGCCGGTGGGGCGCTACAAGCTGGCGGTGTTCACGCTGTCGGCGGCGTTCGCCGGGCTGGCGGGCGGCGTCTACGCGTTCTACGTCGGGTACGTGGCGCCCGGGTCGTTCCCGGTCCTGCTGTCGATCGAGTACGTGGTGATGGCGGTCGTGGGCGGTCTCGGCACGCTGTGGGGCCCGCTGGCCGGCGCGACGGCGGTCACGCTGCTGGTGCAGGTGCTCAACAACGTGGGAACGATGGAGGGCATGCCGGACTACGCGCCGAGCGTGCTGTCGTACGCGGTGTACTCGGTGCTGCTGATCGCGGTGGTGCTGTTCCTGCCCGGCGGGCTGGTGCCCGCGGTGCGCGACCGCCTGCGCCGCCCGCCCGCGGCGCGGCCGGCCGCGGCGCCCGCCGGGGACGTCACGGGTCCCGCGGGCCGGGCTCCGGAGTCGCGACATGAGGCGCCTCGATGAACTCGATCGTCCCGTCGGCGATGCGGCGCGCCGCCGTCTGGTAGCGGGACCGCAGGTCGTGCAGCACCTCCTGGGCGCGCACCGCCGGCCAGTCGGCCGGCAGGTGCTCCACCGGCAGCCAGGGGTCGACCCGCACCAGCTGCAGCCACTCGGTGAGCATCCACAGGTAGCGGGCCAGGTCGTCGGGCGCCTGCGGCATCGGGTCGGCGCGGTCCCAGCGGTGCAGGAAGGCGCGGTATCCGGCGGCCAGCCCGTCCAGGTCGAACGCGTCGCGGATCATCCCCGGCACGTCGGTGGGCGCCTCGGCCGGGCCGCCGAACACCTTGACCCGCCCGTTGAGCCCGAGGCCCTCGATGACCGGGACGACGTCCACCCGCGACGGCGTCACCCACATGCCGTTGCCGAGTGGCCCGAACCCGGCCCAGATCAGCCGGGAGCGCAGGTCGTGCCGCTGCCGCTGCCACGACTCGGGCATGGAGAAGGCCAGCACCGTCCACTGCCCGTCCCAGGCGGTGTTGACCGCGCCGCGCTGCCAGACGCGGCGTTCGCCGTCGACCAGGATGCGCGCCGAACGCTCGGTCAGGCCGAAGTGCATGCGGCGGCCGCGCCGGTGACGGGCCAGCAGGTCCCGCCCGACCATGCGGGTGAGCGTGGAGCGGATGGCCTGCTCGCCCACGCCCAGCCGGTCGAACACCTCGATGAAGCTGCCGGAGAACACCGCGATGTCGCGCCGCAGCACGTAGTTGCCCAGGAACGTCAGCATGAGCGCCTGCGGCCGCAGCCGCGGCGGGGCGAGCCCGGGGTCCGTATCGAACCCGGTGCCGGTCCCGGTGCCGTCGGTGGATTCCAGGTTCTGCGTGGACGCTCGCTCGCGCACCGGCCCGGCCCCCTGTCGCGATCTGAAGTTGGGCACATTATTGACGGTCGTCAATGCTACGCCTATGTTCGGGCTGTCGCCACCGGCTTCGCTCCGCCCCTGGGGGGACGATCATGCGCAACGAAGGACTCGGGTCGTGGCCGGCCCGCCGTGCCCGCAAGACCCCGAATCGCCCCGCCCTGGTCTACCAGGACCAGAGCCGCACGTACGCCGAGACGCACGAAAGGGTCACCCGGCTCGCGCACGTCCTGCGCGCCCTGGGCGTCCGGCGCGGCGACCGCGTCGCCTACCTCGGTCCCAACCACCCGGCCTTCCTGGAGACGCTGTTCGCCACCGGCGCGCTCGGCGGCGTCTTCGTCCCCCTCAACACCCGCCTGGCCGGACCGGAGATCGCCTACCAGCTGGCCGACTCGGGCGCGAGCGTGCTGGTGTACGCGCCCGGCCACGCCGCGCTGGTGGACGGCATCCGCGGCACCACCGGCGTGCGGGCGCACATCCCGCTGGAGGCGGCCGACGGCGGGTACGAGGAGCTGCTGGCCGCCGCGGCCACCGACCCGGTCGACGAGCCCGTCGGCCTGGACGACCCGTGCATGATCATGTACACGTCCGGCACCACCGGACGGCCCAAGGGCGCCACGCTCACCCACGGCAACATCACCTGGAACACCGTCAACGTCCTGATCGACCACGACCTGGTCGCCGGCGAGGTCGCGCTGGTGTCGGCGCCGCTGTTCCACACCGCCGGGCTGAACATGCTCACCCTGCCGGTGCTGCTGAAGGGCGGCTGCTGCGTGCTGGTCGAGCGGTTCGACCCCGACGCGGTGTTCGACCTGATCGAGCGGCACCGGGTCACGTTCATGTTCGGGGTGCCCACGATGTTCCAGCAGGTCGCCCGGTCGCCGCGGTGGCCGGCGGCGGACCTGTCGTCGCTGCGGCTGCTGACCTGCGGCGGCGCGCCCGTGCCGACGTCGCTGATCGCCGCCTACCAGGAGCGCGGGCTGACCTTCCTGCAGGGATACGGGATGACCGAGGCCTCGCCCGGGGTACTGTTCCTGGACGCGGCCCACGCGATCTCCAAGGCCGGGTCGGCGGGGGTGCCGCACTTCTTCAGCGACGTCAGGGTGGTGGGGCCGGACATGCGGGCGGTGCCGCCGGGCGAGACCGGCGAGGTCGTCGTCAAGGGCCCGCACGTCATGCCCGGCTACTGGGGCCTGCCGGAGGAGACCGCCGGCGTGTTCACCGACGGCTGGTTCCACAGCGGCGACGCCGCCCGCGTCGACGAGGACGGCTACGCCTACATCGTCGACCGGATCAAGGACATGATCGTCTCGGGCGGGGAGAACATCTACCCGGCCGAGGTCGAGAACGCCATCCTGGCCGACCCCGACGTGCTGGAGTGCGCGGTGATCGGCGTGCCCGACGACACGTGGGGCGAGGTCGGCCGCGCGATCGTCGTGCCGCGTCCCGGCTCCGCGCTGACCGCCGAGCGGGTGCTGGCGCCGCTGTCGGACCGGCTGGCCAAGTACAAGATCCCCAAGTCGGTGGTGTTCGCCGACGCCATCCCGCGCAACGCCGCGGGCAAGGTCCTCAAGGCCCGGCTGCGCGCCGAGCACGGCGCGGCCGGACCGGGGTCCGCCGCCCCCGCCTCCCGTCCCGCCGAGCAGGCTCCCCCGACGGAGCCGTGACCGCCCCTGGAGCCGCCGCCCATGAACGCCACCGGCCCCGCCCCGGCGCTCGCCGCCGCGTCCGCGCCCCGGCCGCGCACCGCCCCCGACGCCGACTCCGGGCGCCCGTCGGTCACCCGCCGGGTGCTCGGCATCCTGGACGCCTTCTCCCCCGAACGGCCCGTGCTGTCGCTGTCGGACATCAGCCGCCGCGCCGGGCTGCCGCCCGCCACCGCGCACCGGCTGATCGCCGAGCTGACCCGCTGGGGCGCCCTGGAACGCGACGAGAACGGCCTGTACCGCATCGGCCTGCGCCTGTGGGAGGTGGCGGCGCTGGCGCCGCGCGGGCAGGCGCTGCGCGAGGCGGCCATGCCGTTCCTGGAGGACCTGTACGAGGCGACGCACGAGAACGTGCAGCTGGCCGTGCTGGACGGGCTGGAGGTCGTCTACATCGAGCGCATCCGCGCCCGCAACGCGGTGCACGTGTTCACCCGCGTCGGCGGCCGCTGGCCCGCGCACGCGACCGGCGTGGGCCTGGCGCTGCTCGCGCACGCCGACCCCGAGCTGCAGGAACGGGCGATCGCCGGGCCGCTGCGGCGGTTCACGTCCAAGACCATCGGCTCGGGCGGCGAGCTGCGCCGCGTCCTGGCCGAGGTCCGCCGCACCGGCGTGGCGATCAGCGACGGGCAGGTGGAGCTGATCGCGCTGTCGGTGGCCGCGCCGGTCTACGGGCCGGACGACACCGTGGTCGCGGCCGTGTCGATCGTCGTGCCGTCCCACTCGTCCGACGCGCGCGCCCTCATCCCGGCGGTGCGCGCCAGCGCACGCGGCATCTCACGCGCGCTCGGCGCTCCGCGGGCGCTGCGCCGTCCCCCCAGCGCCACCGCCCGCACCTGAATCCGGGGGCGCCGCCCGGGATTTTCCGTTGGGCGGAATGGCGGTGGCCCGCCGGTGCGCGGCCTCGGGAAGGTCGGGTCATCGGTCCTGTCACGCGTCGAGGAGCACCCATGGCCTTCCCACGCAACCAGTGGTACGTCGCCGCGTACGGCTCGGAGGTCGGCGACGGCCTGCTGGCCCGCACCATCTGCGGTGAGCCCATCGTCTTCTACCGCACCCGCGACGGGAAGCCCGTCGGGCTGGCGGACCGCTGCGTGCACCGGCGCTACCCGCTGTCGGCCAGCAACCGCGACGGCGACCGGATCGTCTGCGGCTACCACGGCTTCACCTACGACCCCGACGGCACCTGCGTCGCCGTGCCCGGGCAGCGCCGCGTGCCCCGCACCGCCCGCGTCCCCCGGTACAACATCGTCGAGCAGGACTCGCTGATCTGGGTGTGGATCGGCGAGGACGACAAGGCCGACCCGACGGCGATCCCGCGCGCCCCCTGGCTCGACTCCCCCGACTACGTGACCGTGCGGGGCATGGAGCCGCTGGCCGCGCGCTACGAGCTGCTGGTCGACAACCTGCTGGACCTGTCGCACGAGACGTACCTGCACGGCGGCTACATCGGAACCCCCGAGGTGGCCGAGACGCCGATCACCACGGAGGTGGACGAGGAGGCGGGCGTCGTCTACGTCAGCCGCCGCATGAAGGACGCCGAGTGCCCGCCGTTCTACGCCAGGTCCACGGGCATCGACGGCCGCATCGACCGCTGGCAGGACATCGAGTACCACCCGCCGTGCCTGTACCTGCTGCACAGCCGGATCGCGCCGACCGGCGTGGAGCCGGGCCCGGACGGCGACGACCCCAGGGCCTGCCACGCCGAGATCGTGTACGCGATCACCCCGGAGACCGAGACCAGCACGCACGACTTCTGGATGGTCGCCCGTGACTTCGCGCTCGACGACGAGGAGGTGTCGCGGTTCCTGGCCGACAGCAACCGCACCGTCGTGCTCCAGGACGTCGAGGCGCTCAACCTGCTGGAGAAGGTCATCGCCGCCGAGCCCGAGGGCTACCAGGAGCTGAGCATCAACATCGACACCGGCGGGCTGGCCGCGCGCCGGATGCTGCAGCGGATGACGGCCCAGTGAGCGGCGGGAACAGCGGCAGGCTGCGCGTGGAGTGGACGCCCGGCTCCGACCGGCTGACCGGCGTCTGCTTCTGCGGCGCGCAACGGCAGGCCGACGATCCGGTGGAGATCTGGCGCTGGCTGCTGGCGCACCCGGACCACTACCGTCAGGACCCACAGGCCGCGTAACGGAAAGGAGACCCCCATGAGCCTTCTCCGCGACACCCCGCCGTTCCGCGCCGACCACGTCGGCAGCCTGCTGCGCCCCGAACCGCTGCTGAAGGCCCGCGCGGACTTCGCCGCCGGCCGGATCAAGGCCGAGGACCTGCGGCGGGCCGAGGACGAGGCGATCCGGTCGGTGGTCGAGGCCCAGCGGGCGGCCGGGCTGCGCACCGTCACCGACGGCGAGTTCCGCCGGGCCGCCTGGCACATGGACTTCATCTACCGGCTCGGCGGCGTCGCCCCGGCCGACGAGAAGATCAACGTGCGGTTCCGCAACGAGGCCGGCGACATCGAGTTCTCCACGGCGGCGCTGCGGGTGCACGACCGGGTGCGCCTGCAGGAGACGATCTTCGCCGACGACTTCGCGTTCCTGAAGGAGGCGGCCGAGGGCACCGGGCTGACCCCCAAGCTGACCATCCCGTCGCCCAACATGGTCCACTACCGGGGCGGCCCCGCCGCGATCGACCCGGACGCCTACCCCGACGTCGAGGAGTTCTGGTCCGACCTGGCCGCCGCCTACGCCGAGCAGGTGCGGCGGATCGCCGAGCTGGGCTGCACGTACCTGCAGTTCGACGACACCAGCCTGGCCTACCTCAACGACCCCGAGCAGCGGCGCATGATCCGGGAGCGGGGCGACGACGCCGAGCACCTGCACCTGCGCTACATCCAGCAGATCAACGGGGCGCTGGCGAACAGGCCGGAGGGGCTGTTCGTCACCACGCACATGTGCCGGGGCAACTTCCGCTCCTCGTGGACGGCGGAGGGCGGCTACGACTTCGTGGCCGAGGCGCTGTTCGGCGAGCTGGCGGTGGACGGCTTCTTCCTGGAGTACGACGACCACCGCTCGGGCGGCTTCGAGCCGCTGCGGTTCGTCCCCAAGGGGAAGATGGTCGTGCTGGGGCTGGTCACCACCAAGCGGGGGGCGCTGGAGTCCAAGGACGACCTCAAGCGCCGCATCGAGGAGGCGTCCCGCCACGTGCCGGTCGAGCAGCTGTGCCTGTCGCCACAGTGCGGCTTCTCCTCCACCGTCGAGGGCAACGTCCTCACGCACGACGAGCAGATGGCCAAGCTGCGGCTGATCGTGGAGACGGCCGAGGAGGTCTGGGGCTGATCCGGTGGAACACCCCGGAGATCGGTTAGGTTAGGTTTACCTAAGCGAGCTTTCGGAGGTATGGCGGATGGCGACGGAACGACGTGGGGAACCGGAGGGGCGGCCCGCCCGGGAGGGCGACGGGCGGCGCCGGCGGATCGCGCACCGCGGCACGGTGGTCCGCACCCAGTGGATCACCCCGCACATGATCCGCGTGGTGCTCGGCGGCGAGGGGCTGGCCCGGTTCGCGGCGGGCGAGTTCACCGACCACTACGTCAAGCTGCTGTTCCCCCGGCCCGGCGTCGTCTACCCCGAGCCGTTCGACATGGAGGAGATCCGCGCCCGGCTGCCGCGCGAGCAGTGGCCGAGCACCCGCACCTACACCGTCCGCGCCTGGGACCCGGACGCCCGTGAGCTGACGATCGACTTCGTCCACCACGGCGACCGGGGCCTGGCCGGGCCGTGGGCGGCGAACGCGCGGCCGGGCGGCGCGTACGCGCCGAGCCCCGAGGCGGGCTGGCACCTGCTGGCGGGCGACGAGAGCGCGCTGCCCGCGATCGCCGCCTCGCTGGAACGGGTGCCGCGGGGCGCGCCCACGCGCGTGTTCATCGAGGTGGACGGGCCCGCCGAGGAGCAGGAGCTGACCACCCCCGGCGACGCGCGGATCGAGTGGCTGCACCGCGGCGGCGGCGAGGTCGGGCAGGCGCTGGTGCGCGCAGTGCGCGCCCTGGACTTCCCCGGCGACCAGGTCCACGCGTTCGTGCACGGCGAGGCGCAGTTCGTCCGCGACCTGCGCCGTCACCTGCGGGTCGAGCGCGGCATCCCGCTGGAGCGGCTGTCGATCTCCGGCTACTGGCGGCGCGGCCGTGACGAGGACGGCTGGCAGTCGTCCAAGCGCGACTGGAACCGCCGGATCGAGGAGGAAGAGGCCGAGGCCCTGGCGTCGTCGTAAGCCCGCCGCCCCGGTGACCGGTCAGGCCGTAGCCTCGCCGGTCTCCTCCGGTGCGGCGACGGCGGCCCCGGGGCCGGGGTCGTCGGCGAAGCCGGGCAGCCAGCGCAGCGCCTCGGCGCGGAAGTCGCCCTCGGCCTCCAGCTGGCACAGCACGCCGCCGCACCCGCCCAGGGCGCGGCTGACGGCCAGGTACTGCGGGGGCAGCCGCAGGTGCCGGGCCAGGCCGCCCGGCCGCAGGTCGGTGGCCAGGCCCATGCCCCGCGCGGTCTCCCGGCGCAGCCATTCGCGGCTGTAGCGGAACCGCTCGACGGTGAACGGCGCCGCGTGCGGGGCGATCAGGGCACGGAGCTGTTCGGGGTCCACCTCGGCGTCCGGGTCCAGGAAGCCCTCGGCGCGGGCGTTGGCGACCATCTCCTCGGCGTCGCCGAGGGTGCCGATGCGCAGCATCCGCCCGAGCGACCACTGCAGCTCGGCGGGCACGCGGGCGGCGCCGCCGAAGTCCAGCACGCCGAGCCTGCCGTCGTCCAGCAGCCGGAAGTTGCCCGGGTGCGGATCGATGTGGATCATCTCGCAGCGGGCGGGGCCGGACAGGATGAACCGGAACAGCAGCAGCCCGGCGCGGTCGCGCTCCTCCTGGGTGCCGTCCGCGATGACCCGTGCCAGCGGCGTGCCCTCCACCCACTCGGTCACCAGCACGTTTCCGGACTGCGCCACGACGGCGGGCACCACGAAGTCGGGATCGCCCGCGTAGGCGCGGTGGAAGGCGGTCTGGGCGCGGGCCTCGTCGCGGTAGTCCAGCTCCTTCTCCAGCCGCCGCTTCAGGTCGGCGACCAGCGGCTTGACCTCCACGCCGGGGAACAGCGGCGTGATCAGCCGGCTCAGCCGGGCGATCTGGTTGAAGTCGCTCATCAGCGCCTGCCCGGCGCCCGGGTACTGCACCTTCACGGCCACGGCGCGCCCGTCGTGCCACACGGCCCGGTGCACCTGGCCGATGGAGGCGGCCGCCGCGGGACGGTCGTCGAACTCGGCGAACAGCTCCCGCCAGTCCTCGCCCAGGCCGTCGGCCATGACGCGGTGCGCGGTCGCGGCGGGCATCGGCGGAGCGGCCTCCTGCAGCCGGGTCAGGCTGGCGCGGAACGGCCCGGCCACCTCCTCCGGCAGTCCCGCCTCGAAGATCGACAGCAGCTGGCCGACCTTCATGGCGCCGCCCTTGAGCTCGCCGAGCACGCTGAACAGCTGCTCGGCGGTGCGCCGCTGCACCTCCAGGGCGACCGCCTCGGCGGGGCGGCCGATCGTCCGCTTGCCCAGGCCGAGGGCGGTGCGGCCGGCGAAACCGAGGGGGAGGGTGGCCAGCTTGGCGGTCCGGCTCACCGCCCGACGGGGGATGTCGCTCACTGTGGGGACCGTCCTGCCTGTCGACACCGGTTTTTCCGGCTTGAACGGTATAAACGGTATCTCCCGCCATGCCTGTTCCGCCCATCGCTTGACGGCCGCCCCCGGCCGGACCACCATGGCGCATGGATGTGAGACACATCACCGTTGTGTCTCGTTCAGTGGCGGAGGGGGCGTCCGGCGCGGCGATGAACGGCACCACGGCGGCGTTGCTGGCGGTCTGCCTCTACTACGTGGGCGCGGGCCTGCTGAAGTCCGCCGGGGCGCGGATGGAACCGCTGCGCGGCGACCGTCCCGGGCACCTGCTGGTCCAGGTGACCCGCTCAGGCCGGTGGCTGACCGGCGTGGTGGTGTTCGCGGTCGGCGTGGAGCTGCAGCTGATCGCGTTCGCCGAGCTGCCGCTCGGGCTGGCGCAGCCGCTGTTCTCGGCGTCGCTGGTGGTCCTGCTGGGCATCGCGGTGTGCTGCTTCGGCGAGCGGCCCACACCGCGCGAATGGCTGGGCCTGGCGGTGTTCGCGGCCGGGACGCTGCTGATCGCCGTGTCCATGCGCCTGGACGGGGGCGACATCGGCACGGCACCGTCCGGCGTGCTGCTGTGCGCGGTGACGGTGCCGTCCCTGGTGCTGCCGATCGCGCTGTTCTCGTGGGGCGACCGGCGCCGCCCGCCCCGGCACGCCCGTCCCCTGGCGGGCGTGGAGTACGGCGTCAGCTGCGGCATCCTCGTCGGCGCGGTGGAGGTCACGGTCAAGGGACTGACCCTGGTGAGCATCCAGCCGGGGCCGCAGGTGCTGCTGACCACGCCGTACCCCTACCTGATCGGCGTGGCCGTGATCCTGGCCATGGCGCAGGGCACCATCGCGCTGCAGCGCTGCCGCCTGGCGGTGTGCGTGTCGGTCTGCACGATCGTCGCCAAGACGTACCTGATCGTCGTCGGCAGCCTGCTGTACGGAGGCGACTGGCCCGCCGACCCCCTGTTCGGGGTGCCGCGCATCCTGGGCATCGGCCTGGCCGCCTCGGCGCTGCTGGCGTTCCCGCGTTACGAGCCGGCCGCGCCGCGCCCCGGCCGCCCGTCGCCGCGGCCGCCGGCTTCGGGGCCTCCGCCGGCCGGGCCGGACGGGCGCAGCAGCAGCTCGATGACCTCCAACGCGGTGTCGATCTCGGGACGGGTGCCGCCCAGGTAGTGCGCGTACATGAACGCGTCCGCCACCCGCACGATCGCCTGCGCCAGGGTGCGCGTGGGCAGCTCGACGCGCAGCTCGCCCAGGTCGATCTGCCGCTGCAGCTCGGCCGCCAGCAGCGCGGTCGCCCGGTCCTCGATGGCGCCGGGCATGGTGGCCAGCCGCACGAACAGGCGCGGCTCGCGCTCGGTGAACGCCTTGAGCGGCGCGGCGTCCACCACCGCGCGCATGAACCTCTCGGCCACGGCCAGCACCCGGTCGGGTCCGGACCCCGCGACGCCGCGCGCGGCCGCGTGGTAGGTGCGTTCGGTCATGTCCGCCAGCACCGTGGCCAGCAGCCGCTCCCGGCTGCCCACCCACCGGTAGAGCGTGGCGCGGCCGACGCCGAGCTCGGCGGCCAGGGCCGACATGTCGATCGGGGCGCCGGCGAGGTAGCGCGCGGTCGCCGCGGCGACCGCGTCCGCCGGGCCGGTCGCCCTGCGGCCCGGGTCGTCGCGGTCCCGCCGCACCCCGTGCATCCGTTCAGAATCGCACACTCGCCCGCGGCCTTCACCGCGTCCGCACATCCCCCGACCGGCCTGGTCAGGACGCCGGGAGATCGCGGCGCGGGTGGCGTGGGGCGTCAGGACGGCCGGGAGAGGTCGACGTCGGTCTCCAGGCCGTGCCGCCGGACGTGCTCGCGCAGCCGGCCCCCGGCCAGCGCGTCGAACAACTCCTTGCCGCGCTGCCGGTCGGGCAGCAGGACGTTCTGCCCGCCGATCCACGCCGACGGCCCGGTCGGCAGCGTCACGAAGGTGACCCGGTCGGGACCGATCCGCGCCAGCCGCATCGCCAGGGAGCGCAGCGTGCCGAAATCGGTCCGGGCGTCGACCGCGACCGACTCGCTGGCCGCGCGCAGGAACGCGTCGAGCTTGACCGGGTTGCTCAGCGTGCCGCCGTCGATCGCCTTGTCGGCCATGGCCCGGAGGAAGGCGTGCTGCCGCTTGACCCGGTCGAGGTCGCTGCCGGACAGGCCCTTGCGCTCGCGGACGAACCGCAGCGCCTTCGCGCCGTCGAGGTGGTTGCGGCCCGCGGGCCAGGACCAGCCGTTGCTCGG
Source organism: Actinomadura miaoliensis (assembly GCF_039536785.1). NCBI lineage: Bacteria > Bacillati > Actinomycetota > Actinomycetes > Streptosporangiales > Thermomonosporaceae > Actinomadura > Actinomadura miaoliensis. The sequence continues at coordinate 86,165 of NZ_BAAAZG010000057.1, read as the reverse complement.
GTCGTGGATCGGCGCGTCCAGGTAGACGTCCACGCCGCCGAGCGCGTCGGTCATCCGCGCGAACCCGGCGAAGTCGACGGCGACCACGTGGTCGAGGCGGATCCCCGCCATGCGCTGCACGGTCTGCGCCAGCAGCGGCGGCCCGCCGTGTGCGAACGCCGCGTTGATCTTGGCTCGCGGATACCCGGGGATGTCGGTCCACAGGTCCCGCGGGATCGAGATGACGTAGGCGTGCCGCCCGTCCGGCGGCAGATGCAGCAGCATGATCGTGTCGGCGCGCGCCCGTCCCCCGGGCCGCCACTTGTCCCGCGCGGGGACGCCGCGCAGGTCCGAACCGAGCAGCAGCCAGTTCTGCCCGGGTTCGTCGGCGGCGGCCGGCCGCGCCGCGTGGCTCGGCAGCGCCTCGGGCAGCCGCTGGATGCGCCGGTCGTAGCTGTCGGCGCGCCACACCGCCACCCCGAAGGCCACCACGGCCAGCACCGTCGCCGCCACGCCCAGGCGCACCAGCACACGCCGGAGGCGCCCGCCGCCCGCACGCCGGCTCCATGACTTCATGGCAGGGGTCACCTCCGCAGCGGCCCGTCCCGTCCGCGACGCCGGGGTGTCTCCACCCGGTCCAACGCATGATCACCCACCCCGGTTCCCCGCCACGGCCCGCTATAACGCCCGTCATATCGCGCGTCCACCCCCGACACCCCCCAAACCGGTACAGCCGTTTTCGGCGATCCGGTCGATCAGTCCGGCCAGGAGCGCGGTGCGCGGCACGACGGAGGCGAGGTCGAGCCATTCGCCGGGCGAGTGGTGGGCGCCGCCGACCGGCCCCAGGCCGTCCAGGACGGCCGCGCCGGACGCCGCGACGATGTTGGCGCCGGAGCCGCCGGCGGCGACGCCCGCCCGCACGTGCAGGCCCAGCTCGAGGCCCACGCGGCGGGCGGTCTCGACCAACGCGGCGGTACGCGGGCCGCCCTCCCACGGGGGCACTGGGGCGTGCTGGATCACCTCGGCCGTCACCCCGGCGACCCCGTGACCGCGGGCCAGGCGGCGGATGTCGCCCAGGACGGCGTCGAAGTCGGCCACGCGGTCGGCGCGCACGTCGACGACGAGGCGGGCCGACTCGGCGACCACGCCGGGCGCCGTGCCCGCCCGCAGCACCCCGACGTGGACGCGCACCCCCGGACGGCCGCGGTCCAGCTCCTGGAGGGCGACGGTCAGCCGGGCCGCGGCCAGGGCGGCGTCGGCGCCCCGCTCGGCGTCGGCGCCCGCGTGCGCCGCCCGCCCGCGCAGGACGATCTCCACGTCCGCACCGCCCTTCCGGGCGGCGACCACGGCGCCGTCCGGGCGGGCGCACCGCAGGCACAGCGCCGCCGCCGCGCCATGGGCCTCGCGCCGCAGCACCGCCCGGCCCAGCGGGGAGCCGGTCTCCTCGTCCGGCGAACACACCAGCGTCACCTCGCCGTAGCGTTCGGCGCCGAGCAGGATCAGCGCCTCGACGGCGGCCAGGCCCACCAGCAGGCCGCCCTTGCCGGCGCAGACGCCGGGGCCGTACGCGCGGTCGCCGTCGACCCGCAACGGCCGCTCGGCCGCCGTTCCGGCGGGGAAGACGGTGTCCATGTGGCCGGTCAGCAGGATCTTGCGGCGGCCGGCGCCGCCGCGGCGGGCGACCAGGGCCGCCCGCCCGTCGCCCAGCCGGACCGGTTCCAGCCGCATCCCCGCGTCGCGGGCGTACCCGGCGACCAGCCCGGCCACCCGGTTCACGCCCGCCACGTCGGCGCTGCCGCTGTCGACCGCGACCAGCTCGGCCAGCCTGGCGGCATAGCGTTCGAGGCCGTGCGCGGCGGCAGCCGTGAGCGCCGCCGCCTCCGGGCCGGACGCGCCGGCACGCGGCCGCGCCGTCCCCGTCGTCGCCGTGCCTGTCCTCGCCGTGCCTGTCGTTGCCGTGCCTGTCGTCGCCGCCTCTGTCGTCGCCGCCCGGGTCGATGATGTCCCGGTCGATGCCAACGCGGCCGGAGTTCGTACGCTCATCCCTGTGCTCACCATCCGCACTCATATGACTACCTGTTGTGATCGAGGGTAACTACCCCGTGTGACAGACAGCACCACGGGGCACCGTCGCAGGGGCCGGCTGCTGATCATCGGCGGCGCGGAGAACCGCACGTGCGGCACCGGACCGCTGGAGACGTTCGTGCGGCTGGCGGGCGACGCCGCCGCGCGGGTGGTGGTGGTGACCACCGCCACCGAGATCCCCGAGGAGGTGACCGCCGAGTACACCGCCGCGTTCGGACGGCTCGGCGTGACCGCGGTGCGCGAGCTGCGGCTGCTGGGCCGGGCCGCGGCCGACGACCCCGGCGTGCTGGACGCCCTGGAGGAGGCCACCGGCGTGCTGTTCAGCGGCGGCGACCAGTCGCGCATCCGCACCCTGGTCGGGTCCCAGACCAACCGGCTGCTGCGCCGCCGGCTGGAGGAGGACGGCCTGGTGATCGCCGGGACCAGCGCGGGCGCCACCGCGATGGGCCACTGGATGATCCTGGGCGGCAAGGGCCACGAGGTCGCCGCGTCCACGGTGCGGGTCGGGCCGGGGCTGGCGCTGATGGACAACGTCCTGATCGACATGCACTTTCTGGAACGCGGGCGGCTGCCGCGCCTGCTCAGCGGCATCGCGCTGGACACCCGGCTGCTGGGCGTGGGGATCGACGAGGACACCGCGATCGTGGTCGGCGACGGCGCCTTCGAGGTGGTCGGCTCCGGCCTGGTCACGGTGGTGGACGCCGAGCGGGCCACGGTCGGCTACGCGGCGGGCGACGACGAGCCGATGGCGATGCTGCACGTCGACCTGCACATGCTCCCGGCGGGCTGCCGCTTCGACATGGACCGGCGCAGACCCGTCATCGGCCGGCGTCCCGGGGAGGAGTCCTGACCGATGCGCATCGACGCCCTGCGCCGCCTCGGCGGCCCGAACGTGTACCTGTCCCGTCCGGTGCTGGTGGCCCGGCTGGAGCTGGCGGAGCTGACCGAGCGGGAGACCACCGACCGTCCCGGCTTCGCCGAGCGGCTGGTGGAGCTGCTGCCGGGCCTGGCCGACCACCACTGCTCGGCCGGCCGTCCCGGGGGGCTGCTGGACGCGATGGCCCGAGGCACCTACTTCGGGCACGTCACCGAGCACGTGTCGCTGGAGCTGTCCTGCCTGATCGGCCGCGAGGTGTGCTTCGGCCGGACGGTGTGGGCTGGCGCCCCCGGCGTCTACGACGTGATCGTCGAGTGCCCGCGCGACGAGCCGTCCGGCAGCGCGGTCCCCGGAACCCTGCTGGCGCTGGCGGTGCGGACGGTGACCGGGGTGCTGGACGGGCGGCCGCCCGCGCTGGAACTGGAACTGGCCCGTGTCCGCGCCGAGTACGAGCGGACCCGCCTGGGCGTCAGCACCGCGGCGCTGGCGCGGGCGGCGCGGCGCCGGGGCGTGCCGGTGCGCCGGGTGGGCGAGCTGAACCTGCTGCACCTGGGGCACGGCCGGCACCGCCGCACGGTGTGGGCGGCGATGACCGACGAGACGTCGGCGATCGGCATGGAGATCGCCGCGGACAAGCGGCTGGCGCAGGTCGTGCTGGCCGAGGCGGGGATCCCGGTGCCCGAGGGGCGGCTGGTGACGAACGCCGCCGAGGCGCTGGACGCGCTGCGCGAGATCGGCGCGCCCGTGGTGGTCAAGCCGCTGTCGGGGCACCAGGGCGAGGGCGTGCGGATCGAGCTGTCCGAGCCCGCCGAGGTGCTGGCCGCGTTCCGCGCCGCGGCGGGCGTGGACGACAGGGTGCTGGTGGAGTCCTACGTCCCCGGCCGCGACTACCGGGTGCTGGTGGTCGGCGGGCGGATGGCGGCCGCGGCCGAGCTGACCGCCGCGCACGTCGTCGGCGACGGGACGGCGACGGTCGCGGCGCTGGTCGCCCGCGTCAACGCCGACCCGGCGCGGGGCGAGGGCCACGACCGGCCGCTGACGCGGCTGCGGCTCGGCGCGGCGGAGGTGGCGCACCTGGCCCGCCAGGGGCACCGCCGCGACACCGTTCCCGCCGACGGCGAGGTGGTGTGGCTGCGCCGCAACGCCAACCTGTCCACCGGGGGCACCAGCCGGGACGTGACGGACCTGGTGCACCCGCAGGTCGCGCGGATGTGCGTGCGGGCGGCCGCGGCGATCGGCATGGACGTGTGCGGGGTCGACCTGCGCCTGCCCGACATCGCGGCACCGCTGCCGTCCGATCCCGGCGCGGCGGGCGTGCTGGAGGTCAACGCCGCGCCCGGGCTGCGCATGCACCTGGAGCCGCACGAGGGCGAGGGCCGCGACGTCGCGGCGACGATCATCGACCTGATGTTCCCGCCGGGCACGCCGTCGCGGATCCCGATCGTGTCGGTCACCGGCACCAACGGCAAGACCACGACCGTGCGGATGGTCGCCCACATCCTCGCGCGCCGGGGCCTGCGGGTCGGCATGGCCTGCACCGAGGGCGTCTACGTCGAAGGGCGCGGGGCGGGCGGCCTGGTGTACAAGGCCGACGCGTCCGGGCCCCGGTCGGCCGGGATGGTGCTGGCCGACCGTTCGGTGGAGGCGGCGGTGCTGGAGACCGCGCGCGGCGGGATCGTCCGCCGCGGCCTGGGCTACGACCGCGCCGACGTGGCCGTGGTCACCAACATCACCGCCGACCACCTCGGCGTCGACGACACCCTCACCCTGGACGACCTGGTGCACATCAAGGCGCTGGTGGCCGAGGAGATCCGGCACGGCGGGCAGCTGGTGCTCAACGCCGACGACCCGCGGACGGCGGGCCTGGCCGAGCGTCCCTCCGTACGGCGGCGCGCGCCGGTGGTGCGGCTGTTCGGCGCCTCGGCGCGCAGCGAGGCCATCGCCCGGCACGTGGCGGCGGGCGGCGTGGCCTACTTCGTGGACGGCGGTGTGCTCATGGAGGCGGCCGGGGAGGAGCGCACGCCGCTGCTGCCGGTCGGCGAGATCGCCGGCGCGTTCGGCGGGCGCGCCGCGCACGTGGTCGCCAACGCCCTGGCGGCGGCGGCCGCCGCCCGCGCCCTCGGCACCCCGCCCGAGGTGGTCGCCGACGCGCTGCGCTCGTTCGCCCCGCACGACCGCAACCCCGGCCGCGGCTGCGTCTACCACGTCGGCGACAACCCGGTGCTGGTCGACTACGCGCACAACCCTGCGGCGGTCGCCGCGATCGGCGCGTTCGTGCGCCGCCAGTGGGACCGCCCGGGCGTGGCCGCCGTCACGCTGCCCGGCGACCGCGAGGACGCCCTGGTCGCCGAGACCGCCCGCGCGCTGGCGGACGCGTTCGGCCGCGTCGTGATCTACGAGGACGAGGACCTGCGCGGCCGGGCGCCCGGCGAGATGACCGCACTGATCATCCGCGGGCTGCGCGAGCGCCGCCCGGACGTGCGGCACGTCGCGGCCGGCGACCTGAAGAGCGCGCTGACCACGGCCCTGACCCTCGCCGACCCCGGCGAGCCGGTGCTGCTGATGTACGAGAAGCTGCAGCCGGTCACCGACCTCCTGCACACCCTCGGCGCCGTCCCCCACCCGCCGGGTGGCGGCTAGCCGCGGGTCCTGCGCGCGGCCCACCAGGTTCCGGCCGCCGCGACGCCGAGGAGGAGGACGAACGCCACGTCGGGCACGGCCCGCCCCATCCGCTGCGCCCACTGTTCGAGCGCGACCTCCCGGTCGGGGCCGAGCGGCGAGGGCAGCGCGGCCGTCCCCTCGAAGGCCAGGAACAGCCCGCCGACGGCGACGAACAGCAGCCCCGACGCCAGCGACGTGGTGTGCAGCCGCAGCGGGCCCACGGTGAACGGCCTGCCGCGCAGCCAGCGGCGGCGTCCCAGGTCGAACCGGTCCCACAGCAGCGCCAGCACGAACAGCGGCAGCGCCATGCCCAGCGCGTAGACGGCGAGGAGCACCCCGCCGTACAGCGGGTCCCCCTCCACGGCGGCCACGGTGAGGATCGCGCCCAGGATGGGACCCGCGCAGAAGCCCGCCAGCCCGTACACGGTGCCCAGCAGGTAGGTGGACACCGCCGACACCGGACGCAGCCGTCCGGCCGCCTCCTGCGCGCGTCCCGAGGCGAACCCCAGGCCGAGGATCTGCGCCAGCCCGAGCGCGATGACGATCACGCCTCCGGCGGTGACGAGCAGCCCGCGATGGCCGTTGAACAGCCGCGCGGCGGCCGACCCGGCCACGCCGAGCGGGACGAGCGTGGTGGCGAGCCCCGCGTAGAAGACGCCGGTGCGGGCCAGCAGCCGCACGGGCGCGGCGAACGAGTAGGCGAAGAACGCGGGCAGCAGCACCGCGCTGCACGGACTGACCAGGGCGAGCACGCCCCCGAGGAACGCCGCCGGATACCCGATGTCGATCACGTGCCCCCTCCCACGTGACCGGCAGGCTACTAGGGGCCGGGCCTACGCGGTGAGACCGGGCAGCGGCAGGCCGACGTAGTTCTCCGCCAGGCTGGTGGACGCGGCCTTCGACGACACGACGTAGTCCAGGTGGGAGCGCTGCAGGCGCAGGGCGAAGTCGTCGGCGGCCGGGTCGACGTGCAGCAGGGTGGTCATCCAGTACGAGAAGTGCTCGGCGCGCCACACCCGGCGCAGGCAGTGCTGCGAGTAGGCGTCCAGCAGCGTCTCGGACCCGGTCGCGTAGTACTCGGTCAGCGCGGCGGCCAGCACGGTGACGTCGGAGACGGCCAGGTTGAGCCCCTTGGCGCCGGTGGGCGGGACGATGTGCGCGGCGTCCCCGGCCAGGAACAGCCGGTCGTGCCGCATCGGCTCGGCGACGAAGCTGCGCATCGGGGTGACCGCCCTGTCGGTGATCGGCCCGGGGGTCAGCTCCCACCCGTCGTCGGTGGCGAACCGGGCGGCCAGCTCGTCCCAGATCCGCTGGTCCGACCAGGCGGCCAGGTCCTCGTCCGGCGCGACCTGCAGGTACAGGCGGCTGACCTTGGGCGAGCGCAGGCTGTGCAGGGCGAAGCCGCGGTCGTGGTTGGCGTAGATCAGCTCCTCGGTGGACGGCGGGACGTCGGCGAGGATGCCGAGCCAGGCGAACGGGTACTCGCGGGTGAACGTCCGCACGCCGGGCACGGCGGGACGCGACACCCCGTGGAAGCCGTCGCAGCCGGCGACGAAGTCGCACTCCAGGGTGTGCGTGCGGCCGTCCCGGCGGAACGTCACGCTCGGCGCGGACGGGTCGACCGCCACGACCTCGGCCTCGAAGCGGATGTCGCCGCCGTCGGCCAGGCGCCGCGCCACCAGGTCCTTGACGATCTCGGTCTGGGCGTAGACGGTGACCGTCCGGCCGGTCAGGTCGGTGAGCGGGATCCGGTGCCCGGCGCCGCCGAACCGCAGCTCCAGCCCGTGGTGCACCAGGCCCTCGCGGTCGAGCCGCTCCCCCACCCCGGCGTCGCGCAGCACGTCGGTGGTGCCCTGCTCCAGCATCCCGGCGCGCTGGCGGTGCTCGACGTACTCCCGGTCGCGGCTCTCCAGCACCACCGAATCGATGCCCTGCCGGTGCAGCAGCTGGGACAGCAGCAGTCCCGCCGGTCCGCCGCCAATGATCGCGACCTGGGTGCGCATGGCTCCTCCTCCTCGTGTCATCTGCGATCCTGGCGCCTGCCCCCGCCGGGTCAAGGCCCGATCTTCCGCCCACCGGAAACCGGCCGGTGGACTCGGACGGTGGACTCGGCCGGCGCGTCCGGGTCATTCGCCGGACGCGGCGGGCGGCGCGTCGCCGGGCGCGGGCGGCCGCGGCACCGCGGGTTCGACGCGCCAGTGCAGGGCCACGTCGCGCGAGAGCGCCCGCGCGGCGGTCATCAGCGGCGGCAGCAGCCGCCGCACGTCGGCGCTGCGGGTACGGGCGACCAGCGACAGGGCCGCCACGACCTCGCCGTCGGCGTCGCGGACCGGGACGGCGACCGAGGACGCGCCCACCGTCATGTCGTCGCGTGTGACGGCGTAGCCGTTGCGCCGCACCCGGGCCAGGACGTCCCGCAGCTCGTCCGGGTCGGTGATGGTGCGCGGCGTGTGCCGGGACAGCCCGGCCGCCAGGACCGGCTCGAGCACCTGCGGCGGCGCGAACGCCAGCAGCACCTGCCCCACTCCGGTGGCGTGCGGCGGCAGCGTGCTGCCGACCTGCGTGACCACGGGCACCGACCGGGTGCCGCGCAGCCGCTCCACGACCAGCGCCCGTCCCTCGCGCAGCACGGCGAGCTGCACGTTGTCGTGGGTGACCTCGTAGACGTCCTCCATGTGCGGCAGCGCCAGCTCGCGCAGGCCGGTGACGGCCGGGGCCTGGCTGCCGATGCGCCACAGGCGGGTGCCGATGCGGTAGGTGCCGTCGGGGAGGCGTTCCAGGAAGCCCCCGGCGACCAGCTCGCCCACCAGCCGGTGCCCGGTGGCCAGCGGCAGCCCGGCGCGGCGGCAGATCTCGCTGAGGTTGAGTCGGACGCCGCCGAGGGCGAAGGCGTCCAGGATCGCCATGACCTTGCGCGCCACGCTGGGCGGCCGCGTTCCGTCCGTCATCGCCCGCCACCCCCTCGTTCGGCCGCTACCCGGCCTCGGGCGTCCCGCTCGCCTGCTCCTCCTCGGCCAGTACCCGCTGGGCGACGGCGAAGGCGGAGTTGGCCGCGGGGACCCCGCAGTAGATCGCGCTCTGCAGCAGCACCTCTTTGATCTCGTCCGGCGTGAGCCCGTTGCGCAGCGCGGCCCGTACGTGCATGCCGAGCTCCTCGAGGTGGCCGCGGGCGACCAGGGCGGTGAGGGTGATGCAGCTGCGGGTGCGGCGGTCCAGGCCGGGCCGGGTCCAGATCTCGCCCCAGGCGTACCGGGTGATCAGGTCCTGGAAGTCGGCGGTGAAGTCGGTGGTGCGGGACACCGCCCGGTCGACGTGGGCGTCGCCGAGCACCTCGCGCCGCACCTTCATGCCGTCGGCGTGCCGCCGACGGTCGTCCACGGGCTGGTTGTTCGCGGAGGTCATGCGGGGAGTCCCTTCCAGGTGCGGTCCAGGTGCCGGGTGATCGCGCCGGTGACGGGGCCGGGGCGTTCGGCGTTGGCCAGGTGCCCGGCGCCGTCGACGACGACCAGGTCGGCGTCGGGGATACGGTCGGCGAGCACGTCGCCGTGACCCGCGGGCGGCGTGGGCACGTCCTCGGCGCCCGCGATCACCAGGGTGGGCGCGGTGATCCGGGCGAGCCGGTCGGTGACGTCGAAGGCCGCCAGGGCGTCGCAGCAGGCGGCGTACCCGGCCGGGTCGGTGGCGCGCAGCATCGCCACGTACGGGCCGGCGCCGGTGAAGCCGGGCGCGAACCACCGCTGCGCGGCGGTCTCGGCGACCGGCCCGACGCCCTCGCGGCGCACGAGCGCGGCGCGCTCGTGCCAGCCCTCCGGCGGGCCGAAGCGGGGGGACGTGCAGCACAGGATCAGGCTGGCGACGCGGTCGGGCGCGCTCAGGGCGAGCGCGGCGCCGACCGCCCCGCCCAGCGAGACCCCGGCGTAGGCGAACCTGGTGACGCCTTCGGCGTCGAGGATCTCCAGCACCTGGGCGGCCAGGTCGCCGACCGTGAGGGTCCTCCCGCCGCCGGGCGGGGGCGACTGGCCGTGGCCGGGCAGGTCGTACCGCAGCACCCGCCAGCGCTCGGTGAGCGCGGGCAGTTGCGGGGCCCACAGGCCGGTGGTGGTGCCCAGGGACGGGCCGAGGACGACGACGGGGGCGTCGCCGGGCCCGTCGACCTCGTGGTACAGGCTCACGTGCGGTTCCTCCGATACTCCCGGTACCGTGCCAGGGCCCGGTCGACCAGGGCCGGGGCGGCACCGGCGTCGGCGCGCCCGCCGTGCTCGGCCAGCACCTCCAGCAGGCCGTCGAGGTTGGCGCGCATGCGGTCGGGCGCGACCTCCAGGCCGTCCAGCAGCTCGGCGGCGGTCTCGGCGGCGCCGCCGGTCAGGCGCAGCATCTCGCGCAGCGGCTGCCACTCGGCGTGCCACTCCCCCGCGGGCCGCTCGTGCGGCGCGGCCTGCGCGGCGAAGACGATCTGCGCGTACGCCGGCACCTGCAGCGCCGCTGAGCGCACCAGCGTCGACAGCGCGGGATTGCGTTTGTGCGGCATCGCCGACGATCCGCCGCGTCCGGGTCCGGCGGCCTCGGCGACCTCGTCGACCTCGCTCTGGGCGAGCAGGACGACATCGGTGGCGATCTTGCCGAGGGCCCCGGCGACCAGCGCCAGCGCCCCGGCCAGCTCGGCCACGGGCGTGCGGCGCGTGTGCCAGGGCAGCTCGGGCTCGGCCAGCCCCGTCTGCGCCGCGTAGGCGGGCGGCAGGTCGAGCGCGTGCTCGCCGAACGCCGCAAGAGTGCCCGCGGCGCCGCCGAGCTGGACGGGCAGCCGCAGCGCCGCCAGCCGTTCCCGGGCGTCCAGGCAGCCCAGCAGCCATCCGGCCGCCTTGAGCCCGAAGGTGGACGGCACCGCCTGGCGCGCCAGCGTCCGCGCGGCCATCGGCGTGTCGCGGTGCCGTGCGGCGTGCCCGGACAGCGCGTCCAGCGCCCGGTCCAGATGCGCGAGGATCACGGCGCGGGCGCGGGACGCGACGAGCATCGCGGCGGTGTCGACGATGTCCTGGCTGGTGGCGCCCCGGTGGACGTGCCGCCCGGCCGGGCCCGCCAGCTCGCGCAGGTCGGCGATCAGCGGGACGACCGGGTTGCCCGCGCCGCGCGCCCGCCGCGCCAGGCCGGGCAGGTCGAACCGGTCGGCGCGGGCCGCCGCGGTGATGGCGTCGGCGGCCTCGCGCGGCACGATGCCGAGGTCGGCCTGCGCGCGGGCGAGCGCGGCCTCGGCGTCCAGCAGCGCCTGCAGCCACGCGGCGTCGCCGGTGGCCGCCTCGGCCTCGGTGCCCGCCCGCACGGGCGACAGCAGACCCGCGTCCGGCGAGAGAACCCCGGCGGACCCGCCAACAGTGGCGCCGCCGGACGCGGGGGCGGCCTCGGCGGGCCGTGGACGGTCAGAGGTCAAAGAAGACGGTCTCCCGTTCGCCCTGCAGGTGCACGTCGAAACGATACGACGCCTCGCCGTCGCGTTCGGCGATCAGGGTGGCGCGGCGGTCCTCCGGGACGACGCCGAGCACCGGGTCGCCGGCGTGGGCGGCGGTGTCCTCGGGGAAGTACACGCGGGTGAAGACCGGCTTGAGCAGGCCGCGCGCGAACACCAGCAGCGCGACGTAGGGGGCGCCGTCGCCGACGCGGCCGGGCTTGACCGTGCTGAACCAGTACTGGCCGGCCGGGTCGGTGCCGCAGCGGCCGAAGCCGGAGAAGTCGTGCCCGGCGCGGCGCAGCCCGCCCGGACGCCGGGGGATCTCGCCGTCGGCGTCGGCCTGCCAGATCTCCAGCAGCGCGTCGGGCACCGGGGCGCCCGCGCCGTCCAGCACCCGGCCGTGCAGCCGGATCGCGCCCGGCTGCCAGCCCGGGACGACCTTGGGGCCGTCGTCGTAGGGAAGCGCGTACCCGTAGAACGGCCCCACCGTCTGCGACGGGGTGACGCCGAACGCCGGGGTGGCCTCGCCGCTGGTCGCCGCCGTCACGATGCCTCCATCGGGGTGTCGCCGAGCACGATGTCGAACTGGTAGCCCAGGGCCCACTCGGGCTCGGTGGTGTCCATGTCGAAGCGGGAGATCAGCCGTTCCCGGGCCTTGGCGTCCGGGATCGACTGGAAGATCGGGTCGAACGGGAACAGCGGGTCGCCGGGGAAGTACATCTGGGTGACCAGCCGCTGGGTGAACGCCGTGCCGAACACCGAGAAGTGGATGTGCGCGGGCCGCCAGGCGTTGTGGTGGTTGCGCCAGGGGTAGGCGCCGGGCTTGATGGTGACGAACCGGTAGCGGCCGTCGTCGTCGGTCAGGCACCGGCCCGCCCCGGTGAAGTTGGGGTCGAGCGGCGCTGGGTGCTGGTCGCCGCCGTGCGCGTACCGTCCGGCGGCGTTGGCCTGCCACAGCTCGACCAGGGTGCCGCGGATGGGGCGGCCGGCGGTGTCCAGGACCCGGCCCGTCACGATGATGCGCTCGCCGAGCGGCTCGCCGGGGTGCTGACGGGTCAGGTCGGCGTCCAGCGCGCCCAGTTCCTGGTGGCCGAAGACCGGGGAGGTCAGCTCCACGCTGTCGGGCCCGAGCTTGGGCATCACCAGCGGCTGCGAGGGGGCGCGCAGGACGGTGCTCTTGTAGTCGGGATGCAGGTACGGGGGATGGGTCATGGCCCGGGTCCCTTCTCGTGCGGGCGTCTGCGTGGGGGTGGTCATGCCACGGAGGGGCCGGTGGCGGACGCGGACTCGGCGGACGCGTCGGCGGGCGCGTCGGCGACGGGGGGTTCGGTGCGTTCGCGGATCTCCTCGGCGGTGACGCCGGGGGCGGTCTCGACCAGCACCAGGCCGCCGGGGGTCACGTCCAGCACGCCGAGGTCGGTGATGATCCGGTCGACGCAGCGCGCGCCGGTCAGCGGCAGCGAGCACTCGTCGACGATCTTGGGGGAGCCGTCCCGGGCGGTGTGGGTCATCACCACGATCACCCGCCGGGCCCCGTGCACCAGGTCCATCGCGCCGCCCATACCCTTGATCATCTTGCCGGGCACCGACCAGTTGGCCAGGTCGCCGCGCGCCGAGACCTGCATGGCGCCCAGCACCGCGATGTCGATGTGGCCGCCGCGGATCATGCCGAACGACAGCGCCGAGTCGAAGCAGGACGCACCGGGCAGCGCGGTCACCGTCTCCTTGCCCGCGTTGATCAGGTCGGGGTCGACCTCGTCCTCGACCGGGTAGGGGCCGACGCCGAGGACGCCGTTCTCGGCGTGCAGCACCACGTGCCGTCCGTCCGGGACGAAGCCGGGGATCAGCGTGGGCAGCCCGATGCCGAGGTTGACATAGGCGCCGTCCGGCAGCTCGGCCGCGGCGCGCGCCGCGATCTCCTCCCTGGACCAGGGCATCAGCCCTCCCCTTCCGCACCGGCCGGCGCGTCCGCCGCCGGGGCGGGACGCGTCGTGCGCTTCTCGATCGGCTTGTCGGCGGCCTGCTCGGGGGTGAGCGGCACCACCCGCTGGACGAACACGCCGGGCAGGTGCACGGCGTCCGGGTCGATCTCGCCCGGCTCCACCAGCTCCTCGACCTCGGCGAGGGTGACGCGCCCGGCCATCGCGCACAGGGGGTTGAAGTTGCGGGCCGCCTTGTGGAACACCAGGTTGCCGTGGCGGTCGCCCTTGGCCGCGCGCACCAGCGCGAAGTCGGTGGTGATGGCCTCCTCCAGCACGTAGGAGCGGCCGCCGAACTCGCGCACCTCCTTGCGCGGCGAGGGCACGGCGACGCTGCCGTCGGGCGCGTACCGCCACGGCAGCCCGCCCTCGGCGACCAGCGTGCCCACCCCGGCGGGCGTGTAGAAGGCGGGGATGCCCGCGCCGCCCGCGCGCAGCCGTTCGGCCAGCGTGCCCTGCGGCATCAGCTCGACCTCGATCTCACCGGCGAGGTACTGGCGGGCGAACTCCTTGTTCTCGCCCACGTAGGAGCCCATCGCCCGCACGATGCGGCCCGCGGCCAGCAGCTGCCCCAGGCCGCGGCCGTCCAGGCCGCAGTTGTTGGACACCACCGTCAGCCCGCCGGATCCCCGCTCGAACAGCGCCCCGATCAGCGCGGTGGGCACCCCGCACAACCCGAAGCCACCCACGGCCAGCGAGGCTCCGTCACCGATGTCGGCGACGGCCTGCGCCGCCGAGGCCACGACCTTGTCCATGTGCCTCCCGCCCGCGTCGCGCGCGGCGCCCCCGCCGGTGCGTCCGCCGCCGGGGTCGGCAGGGTTCGGCGTCATCGGCGGGCCGCCGCCTGGTTCGTTGCGCGCAGCGGGCCCGGAGCCGTCCGCGTCCGGGACCGCCGCCATCACCCACCCTGGCAGCGGACCGGTCCGGTGAGGAGGCCGTTTTTCCGCTCAGTGGAAACTCAGGCGGGTGCGGGCAGCGCCTCCGGCAGGCCGAACACGGGGAACAGCGTGGTGTCGAAGAACGTCGAGGTGCGCTCCACGCCGTGCGGGCCGAGCGTGAGGACCTGGAGCTGGAACGGCCGGTGCACGCCGTCCTCGCCGCGCCGGTACATGGCGAAGGCGGGCTGCCCGTTGGCGGCGGTCGGCACCATCCGCAGCTCCCCCGGCTCGGGGTCGCACTGGGCGGCGATGAGCCGCACGATGTGCTCGCGGCCGACGAACCACTCGGGGAACGGCGGCATCTCCCAGACCGCGTCCTCCTTGAACAGCTCGACCAGCGCCGTCATGTCGGCGTTCTCGAACGCGGCGGCGTAGCGGTCGAGCAGCGCGCGCTGCTCGGGGTCGGCGGGCTCGACGACGTCGTCCCGGGCGGGCGCGATCTGCTCCAGCTGGGCGCGGGCGCGCTGCAGGGCGCTGTTGACCGCGGCGGTCGAGGTGTCGAACAGCTCGGCGACCTCGGCGGCCTTCCACTTGAGCACGTCCCGCAGGATCAGCACCACCCGCTGCTTGGGCGGCAGGTGCTGGAGCGCGGCGATGAACGCCAGGCGCATGCTCTCGCGGGAGGCGACGATGGCGGCCGGGTCGGCGGCGTCGCCGCCCATCGCCGTGTCGGGCATCGGCTCCAGCCACGGGACCTCGGGCGCGGCCACGACGGGCTTCTCCGGCTCGGCGGAGGGCGCGCCCAGGCCGGACGGCATGGGCCGGTTGCCGCGCTGGTCGATCGCGGTCAGGCAGACGTTGGTGGCGATGCGGTACAGCCAGGTGCGCAGGGACGAGCGCCCCTCGAACCGGCCGTAGGAGCGCCACGCCCGCAGGTAGGTCTCCTGCACCAGGTCCTCGGCGTCGTGGATGGACCCCAGCATCCGGTAGCAGTGCGCGAGCAGCTCCCGCCGGTAGGGGTCGGCGAGCCGCTGGAAGTCGCCGTCCTGCGCGTCGCTCGGGGCGGTGCGCTGCCGGTCCTGGTCGACGGTCGGATGGGCCATGGTCGTCACCTTCGTCACAGGGCGCTGAGCCGGTTCGGTTCCGACGTTAGGCCAGCCCTCTGACAGAACGCGATTAAAACATCGATGTACCGGTTGACCAGGGACGACGGTGGAAATTACCGCACCGTCTCAGAACTCGTGGCCGCCGGGGCGGCCATTGCGTACCGGGCGACGGGAGAGGCGAACACCGCGACGAGCCTGCGGTCGGTGACGTCGGGACGCGTCTCGCCGTGCGCGACGGCGCACGCCGGGTCTGGTCGGGTCATACCCGCAGTCTGTCCCGGCCCCCCGCGCGCGGTCCAGCGGCGTCCTCCCGCGTGCGCCTCCGCCCTGTTCACGTAATGTCCGCGCGTTCCGTCGGACCGGTATGGCAGGGTTCATCCAGCATCAACGGATCTTGGAGGGGGCACGTGACGGATCCGAGCGAGGGCATGACCGATCCCCGGCTGCAGGCGCAGGGCGAGCTGAGCATGGCGCGGCTCGCGCTCGACGACGGGGAACTGCGGCACGCGGCCGACCATGTCGCCAGGGCGCTGGTGTGCGACCCCGTCCTGCCCGAGGCGCACGAGCTGCTGGCGGCGCTGGCCGCGCACCCGCGGGGCGGCGCGGACCTGTTCCCCCTGGACCAGCCGGTGTTCCTGGGCACGGTCGTGGCGCGCGCGCACGTGCTGGCGTCCCGGGGCGAGCCGCAGCAGGCGTTGTCGCTGCTGGTGTCGGCGCAGAGTCACGAGCCCGGGGGCGCCTGGGCGGACGTGCCGTGGATGCGCGACCCCGCCCTGCCCGCCCGGCTGGCGCCCGACGACGTCAGCATGCTGGTCATGCGGCTGGCGAGCGGGCTGGGCGATCCGGTGCCCGAGGACGAGCGGCCGCCGCTGCGGCCGTTCTGCGACCTGGCCCGCGCCATGTGCGCCGCGCACCCGGGGCACGGCGCGATGCTGTGGACGTCCTCGATCCTGATGCGCCGCGTGGGCGCCACGGGCGAGGCCATCGAGCTGGCGGCGCGTTCGGAGTCGGTGGAGCCGTCGTTCCACGCGGCGATGGCGCTGGGGTACGCCTACCGCGCCGAGCGGCGCTACCAGGAAGCCGAGCAGGCGTGGCTGCGCGCGCTGCGCTTCGACCCGGGCAACCTGGCCCTGTACACCGACATCGGGGAGCTGCTCGCGCTCGCCGGTCGCCCGGCCGACGGCCTGGCATGGGTCGAGCGCGCGTTGCAGCAGGACCCGCGCGACCCCAGCGCCTTCCCCACGGCCTGCGGGATGCGCTTCGAACGCGACGGCGACCTGGCCCACCTGGTGGCGCTGGCGGACTACATGCGCGAGCACCCCGACAACGGCCACGCCGACAGCGTGCTCACCCACCATTCGCAGCGCCTGTACTGGCTGGGGCACATCCCGCAGCCGGGCGAGGCGGTCATCAACGTGCTGCGCCAGGTCCTCTCCGACGAGGGCCCGCAGGACCCCACCGGCATCTCGCTGACCATCTCCGCTCCGGAGCCGCCCAGCGCGCTGCTGGCGTTCGCGGCGTCGCTGGGGGTCTCCGACGGCGTCACCATCACCCAGGTGCCCGAACCGGACGCGCGCCGCCCCGTGCCCGAGGTGTTCGCCGACGGGCCGGTGCGCGCGGTGCGCGGAAGCGTGTGGGCGTACCAGGGCACCCTTGCGCGGCCCGCCATGGCCCCTCCGTCCCAGGCCGCCGTGCAGGCCGTCCACGGCCTGGCGGGCCATCGGTGGCGTCACCTGCCCGCCGCCTACGACGACGCGGTGCGGCTGTCCGGGCTGAGCCTCAACGACCTGCTGGGGCTGCTGGTGCACCCACCGGTGCCGCACGAGGTTCCTCCCCTGCACCGCGCCGACTGGATCCGCTCGGTGCAGGCGTGGACGTGCCTGGGCATCGCGCACTTCCAGGCCGACCAGCCCTGGCACGGGTCCGAGCGCAGGGCCGTGCTGGTGGACCTGGCGTACGGGCCCGAGGACTGGGTGTCGGAGATGGCGCTCGCGGCCATGATCGCCACCGCGTGGGTCGACCCGGGCGTGCGCGCCGACGTCGCCGAGCTGGTCGCCTGGCGTTTCATGGCGGCCATCCAGGCGAGCCAGAGCCGTCCCGTCACCGTGCTGGAGTCGCTGGCGTTCCTGGTGCGGGCCACCCCGGACGTGCATCCGGAGGTGCGCTCCCTCGCCGACGACGTCGTGGCGCCCCCGGACCCCCGCGCCACCGCCTAGCCGTCGCGCGCCGCGCCTCCCCGCTGCTCTTTCGCCGCCCGTACCGCGTCCGCGAGCCCTCTTTCACCCGCGGGTCATGCCTGCCAAGCTGAGGGGCACAATTCGAAGAGGGAGGCGCGGAGGCGAGGCACCATGATCGCGAGACCGGAGGGCGGCCCGCGCGTGGTCGTGGGGGTCGACGACTCCCCCGGGGCCCGGTGCGCCCTGTCGTGGGCCATCGGCGAGGCCCGGCTTCGCGGCCTGCCATTGTTGATCGTGCACGCCGCGCCGCTGCCGCCGCACGTGTCGGCGGCGGGCCAGCTCGGCTCGGGGGTCACCGAGGCGCTGCGCTCGGCGGGCGCGGAGCTGATCGCGCAACTGCTCGACGAGGTGGCCAACGGCACCCCGTGCGGCGTGGAGATGTCGGCGATGGCGCTGGTCGGCGAGCCGGGCGCGGCCCTGGTGCGGCTGGCCCGCGAGGACGACATCCTCGTCGTCGGGCAGGGCTCCCGGGGGCTGTGGTCGCGGCTGGTGCGGCCGTCGGTGCGGCTGCACTGCGCGCGGCGCAGCAGGGCCACGTTCGTGTGCGTGCGGCCACCGGCGTTCGAGTCGCTGCTCAACGACCTGGCCGGGCAGGACGACGGTCCCGAACGCTCCCGTCTGCGCCGCATGCTCGGCTGGGGCGGCTGGCAGCACACGACCTGAACGCGCCGCCCGCCGCGGCCGGCGGAGCAGCACCCCGGAGCAGGCGGACGGCCGGCGGCCGTCCCCGGCGGCCTGAGGCGCCGCGCCCGCCGGCGCAGTGGAGGCGGAGGCCGCACCCCCGGGGGCGGAGGTCAGACCGAGGGCAGGTCCACCAGGTCGGCCAGCGCCGCGCGGTGCTGGTCGGGCGTCCCGAGGGCGATGGCCGCGGACTTGGCGCGCTTGAGGTAGAGGTGCGCGGGGTGCTCCCAGGTGAAGCCGATGCCGCCGTGCATCTGCACGCATTCCTCGGCGGCCTTCACCGCGACGGCCGAGCAGTGGGCCTGGGCGAGCGCCACGGCGACGGCGGTGTCCGGGTCGCCGGAGGCCAGGCAGGACGCGGCGTAGCGGGCCACCGCGCGGGCCTGCGTGACCGACGTCCACAGGTCGGCGAGGCGGTGCTTGAGGCCCTGGTACGAGCCGACCGGGCGGCCGAACTGGTAGCGGGTCTTCAGGTACTCCACGGTGGACTCCAGGCACCGTTCGGCCAGGCCGAGCTGCTCGGAGGCCAGCATGGCGGCGCCGGCGGCCAGGGCGGCGCGCACGGCGGCGTCGCCCTCGGCGACGCGGCGCGCGGGCACGCCCGGCAGCGCGATGTCGCACAGGCGCCGGGTCATGTCCAGCGAGGTCACCGGGGTGCGGCGGGCGTCGGCGGCGTCGACCGCGTACAGGCCGTCGGGCGCGGGCACCAGCAGCACGTCGGCGGCCGCGCCGTCGGCGACGCTGGTGACGGTGCCGGTCAGCGCGCCGTCCTCCACCCGGACGGACGTGCCGAGCGGGGCCCTGGGCGCCGTGTTGAACGGCACCGCCACAACGGCGATCTTCTCTCCGGCGGCCAGCTCGGCGAGCAGGTCTCCCCCGGCCTCGCCGGCGGCCAGCAGCGCGGCGGTGGCCAGGACGGCGCTGGACAGGAACGGGACGGGCGCCACCGCGCGGCCGAGCTCCTCCATCACCACGGCGGTCTCGCGCCAGGACGCTCCCGCGCCGCCGTGCTCCTCGGGCACCGGCAGCCCGGCGCAGCCGAGCTGGACGGCCACGGCCTGCCACAGGGCCGCGTCGTACGGCTCGTCCTTCTCGATGCCCGCCAGCACGTCGGTCCAGGGGCACCGGTCGTCGAGCACCCGGCGGACGCCGCCGCGCAGGTCGTCCTCGATCTCGCTGTAGAGCAGGTTCGTCACGGGCGTTCCTCCGTCGGCCCCGGGGTGGTCACGCGCTCGGTCACTTGGGGCTCGGTCACTCGGGGCTCGGTCACTTGGGCAGGTCCTTCCACGCCACGTCCTTGTCGACCCTGATCTCGCCGGGCAGGCCGAGCACCCGTTCGGCGATGATGTTGCGCAGGATCTCCGAGGTGCCGCCCTCGATCGAGTTGCCCTTGGCGCGCAGGTAGCGGTAGCCGGGCGAACGGCGGGTGAAGTCGACCTCGGTGGGACGGCGCATCGTCCAGTCGTCGTAGCGCAGGCCGTCCTCGCCGAGCAGTTCCAGCTCCAGCCCGGAGATCTCCTGGTTGAGCCGGGCGAAGGCGAGCTTGGCGGCCGAGCCCTCGGGGCCGGGGGCGCCGGCGGCCAGCTGCTGGCGCAGCCGCTCGCCGGTCAGGCGGGCCGCCTCGGCCTCCACCCACAGCCGCAGCAGCGTGTCGTGCAGCCCGGGGGTGCGCAGCTCGGGACGGTCGCGCCACAGCCCCGCCACCACGCCGATCATGCCGCCCTCGCGGGGGACGGCGTTGCCGCCGATGGCGACCCGCTCGTTCATCAGCGTGGTGGTGGCCACCCGCCAGCCCTCGCCGACCTCGCCGAGCCGGTGCTCGTCGGGGATGCGCACGTCGGTGAGGAAGACCTCGTTGAACTCGGCCTCGCCGGTGATCTGCCGCAGCGGCCGCACCTCGACGCCGGGCGCGGTCATGTCGCAGACGAAGTAGGTCATGCCGCGGTGCTTGGGCACGTCCGGGTCGGTGCGGGTGACCAGGATCGCCCAGCGCGCCTCGTGCGCCATGGACGTCCACACCTTCTGGCCGTTGACGATCCAGTGGTCGCCGTCGCGCACGGCGCGGGTGCCGAGCGCGGCCAGGTCCGATCCGGCGCCCGGCTCGCTGAACAGCTGGCACCAGATCTCCTCGCCCGTCCACAGCGGGCGCAGGAAGCGCTTCTTCTGCTCCTCGGTGCCGTAGGCCAGGATCGTGGGCGCGGCCATGCCGAGGCCGATGCCGTTGCGCTCGGGGTCGTTGCGCGGCGCCCCCGCCGCGGCGAACTCGGCGTCCACGACCGGCTGCAGGGCGCGCGGCGCGCCCAGCCCGCCCAGGCCCGGCGGGTAGTGCACCCACGCCAGTCCGGCGTCGAACCGGGCCCGCAGGAACGCCGGCCGTTCCATGCCGGACGGATCGTGGTCGGAGAGGAAGCTTCGGACCCGCTCACGCAGGTCGTCGGCGTCCGGCGGTGCTGAGCTCAAGGGGCGGACCTCCGTGGGACGAGCGGCGCCGCGGCCGCGGTGCCCGACATACCAACTGGTCGGTATGGTCACCCTAGGAACAGCCGCCGACCGCGTCAACAGCGCGCCGGAGCCCCACGCGGATCCCGGGGCCCGGCGCGCCGTCTCGGCGGGAGAGGCGGCCGGTCAGCGGGACGGGACGGCGTCCAGCTCACCGGGCAGCGGGTCGCGGTGCAGCACCGTCAGGCTGGTGACGGCGCGGGTGAGCACCACGTACAGGCGGGCCAGGCCGCGCGGCTCGGCGGCCACGATCTCCGCGGGCTCCACGACGATCACGTGGTCGTACTCCAGGCCCTTGGCGAGCGTCGCCGGGACGACCAGCAGCCGGTCCCCGTCTCCGGTGTCGGGGCCGAGCAGCCCGTGCGGCACCCCCGCGCCGGCGAGCGCCTCGGCGTGGGCGGCGGCCATGGCGTCGGGGACGATCAGCCCGACGGAGCCCTCGCGTTCCAGCGCCCGGCGCGCCTCCGCGACGACGGCCTCGGCCAGGTCGGGCACCTGGCGCACCGTCAGGGCGTCCGTTCCCGCGCGCAGGGAGCGGGGCGCGGCCAGGCCGGGGGCGATGTGCGGCAGGAGCCGGGCCGCGTAGTCCAGGACCGCGCCGGGGACGCGGAAGCCCAGCGTCAGCTCCGTCACCTGCCCGTCCTGGCCGAGGTGGCGCAGCACCTCGTCCCACGAGCGCGCCGACCAGGCGGTGGTGCCCTGGGCCAGGTCGCCGAGCACCGTCGCCGAGCCGGTGGCGCAGCGGCGGCCGAGGGCGCGCAGCTGCATCGCCGAAAGGTCCTGCGCCTCGTCCACCACGATGTGCCCGAGGGACGGGGTGCGCTCGATGAGGTCGTTCAGCTCGTCCAGCAGGGCGCGGTCGGCGGCGGTCCATTTCGCCGACCGGTGCGAGCGGTACGGCTTGCGCCACAGCAGCGCGGCCTGCTCGTCCTCGCCGAGCACGCCCTTGGCGGCGGTGCGCAGCAGGTCGGCGTCCGACAGCAGGCGGTACAGCACCTGCTCGGCGGTGACCTTGGGCCACACCTGGTCGACGAGCTGTTTGACGGGCCGGGACCGGGCCACCTGGTCCTGGACGCGGTCGTCGGGCGCCTCGCCGCGCCGTTCCATCAGCACCAGCACCTGGTGCGCCAGCCGCTGGGCGAACGCGGCGCGGCCGTTGGCGTAGCGCATCGTCCCGCGCAGCGACGCGGCGATCTCGCGCACCTCGTGGTCGGCGAGCCGGAACCGGCTGACCCCGCGGGTGTAGAGCAGGCCCTCCTCGGGCTTGCGGATCTGCCGCCACAGGGCCCGGCGCAGCACCTCGGCCATCCGGGCGTCGCCCTTGAGCGCGGCGACGTCGGCGGGCTCCCCGGCGGCGGGCGCGCCGAGCAGGTCGTCCACGGTGGCCTGGTCGACGCGGATCTCGCCGAGCGCGGGCAGCACCGCGGAGATGTAGGCCAGGAACGCGCGGTTCGGCCCGACGATCAGCACGCCGGAGCGGGCCAGCCGCTCCCGGTGGGCGAACAGCAGGTAGGCGGCGCGGTGCAGGCCGACGGCCGTCTTGCCGGTGCCGGGGGCGCCCTGCACGCACACGGTGTCGGGCAGGCCGGCGCGGACGATCTCGTCCTGGTCGGGCTGGATGGTGGCGACGATGTCGCGCATGGGGCCGGTGCGGGGCCGTTCGATCTCCCTGGTGAGGATGCTCGACGGGCCGAGGGAGCGGCCGTCGAGCGGCTCGTCCTCGTAGGCGGTCAGCTCGCCGCCCTGGAAGCCGAACCGGCGGCGCCGCCGCCAGCCCATGGGGTCGGCGGACCCGGCGCGGTAGAAGGCCCGGGCGACCGGGGCGCGCCAGTCGAGCACCAGCGGGCGGCCCTCGTCGCCGTCGTGGACGTGGCGCCGTCCGACGTACATGGTGGCGGGCAGGTCGCCGCCGCGTCCGTCGCGCGCGTCCATGCGGCCGAAGAACAGCGGGGTGTCGGGCTGGTCGGCCAGCGCGGCGACCCGCTGGTCCAGCAGCGACTCCAGGTACTGCCGCGACACCCAGTCGGCGGCCACGTCGGCCGACAGGGAGCGGGCGGTCTCGCGCATGCGCCGCAGCGCCGCGCGCGACTCGGCGAGGTGCGCCCGCTCGGCGGCGAGCACCGCCTCGCTGTCGGCGGGCTCGTCCTGCGGCCCGTCCTGGGAGAGCCCGTCTTGGGGTTCGGCTTGCGGGGGCTCGGCCGGCGGGGGCTCGGTCTCGCCGGTGTCCGGCTCCTCGGGCGATTCGCGCGCTACGGCCGTCGGGTCGGCGGGCATGCGTGTACTCCTCCGCGTGTGATGGTGGGTGACGCCGGGGCGTGGCCGGCGTCAGGCGAAACCATCGAGCTTAGCCGCGTTCCCGATCATGTGGTGGGACGTCGCGGAGGAGCCGTCCGGATGCGGACAGGCGTGCGCCGCCCCGCGTCCGGAGACGCGGGGCGGCGATGCCGCCGAGGAAAGCCGGGGCTCAGCGGTGGCGGGCCACCTCGTAGGCGGCGCA
Source organism: Actinomadura miaoliensis (assembly GCF_039536785.1). Classification (NCBI taxonomy): domain Bacteria; kingdom Bacillati; phylum Actinomycetota; class Actinomycetes; order Streptosporangiales; family Thermomonosporaceae; genus Actinomadura; species Actinomadura miaoliensis. The sequence continues at coordinate 63,243 of NZ_BAAAZG010000057.1, read as the reverse complement.
GCCGATGAGCTCCAGGGACACCTGCAGGCGCGGCAGGCTGATGTTGCCCTCGATGGTGTCCTCGGGGGTGTGGTAGACGGGCTCCAGCTGGCTGGGGGCCTCCTCGCCGCGCCAGCTGAAGTTGCCCGCGGCGATGCCGCGCTCGTAGAACGCCTCGTGGTCGCTGGAGCCGCGGGCCGTCGGGCCCTTGGTCTGGCCGACGTAGCCGAGCCGTTCGGCCGCCGCGGCGACCGCGGCCGTGGTGGTGTTGTTCGCGCCGTCCACCGACAGCAGCCAGTACGTGCCCGCGGGCGGGTGGCTGGTGGCGACCATGTCGTTCTGGAAGCAGCCGGTGATCTGGGCGACGCCCGCCTCGTCCAGCTGCTTGACGTAGTGACGGGCCCCGACCAGGCCGATCTCCTCGGCGCCCCACAGGCAGATGCGGATGTCCTGCTGGGTGGGCAGGCGGCGCAGCACGCGGGCCAGCTCCAGGCACAGCACGGTGCCGCTGCCGTCGTCGTTGCCGCCGGGCGAACCGGGGACGCTGTCGTAGTGGGCGCTGATGATGACCGCCTTGCCCTGCGGGTTGGGGAAGGTGGCCTTGCGCTCGGCGAGCACGTTGTAGGAGGTCAGCCCGGTGTGCTTGGTGACCTCCAGGGACAGCCGCCGGACGCCGCCGCGGATGCGCTCGGCGTGGTACTCGGCGATGCCCAGCACCGGAACGGCCACCGGCTCGGCCAGGTTCGGGAAGAAGGTCGACGCCTTGCGCTCGGGGTAGGTCGCGGTCCGCACGTTCTGGATGAGGACGGCGACGGCGCCCTTGGCGGCCGCGGCCTTGGCCTGGGCCAGTTCCTGGCCGGCGACCCGGGTGAACAGCGCGATCTTCCCGGTGAGGTCGGCGGTGACGGTGGTGGCGCCGCCGAGGTCGACGACGTCGCCCTTGGCACGGCCCACGGCGCCGTTGGCCGCGGCGGCGCTCTGCCAGTCCTCGCGGCCCGCGCGCAGGACGGCCAGGCTCTTGTCGGGGATGCCGAACGGCTGCAGCGTCACCTTGTAGCCGAGGTCGCGCAGCACTCCGGCGATGTACTTGGCGGCGGCGTGCTCCTGCCTGGTGCCGCACACCCGCCAGCCGATCTCGTCGCTGAGGACCTTGAGGTGCTTGAGGGCGCGGCGCGCGTCGACGCGGGCGACCACGGCCTTGTCGGCGGTGGACAGCGACGGGGGGCGGACGGCGCCGGGGCGCTGCCGGGTGGCGGCGGCCGCGGTGCCGGGCAGCAGTCCGACGGTGGCGAAGCCCGCGACGGCCGCGGCTCCGGCCAGCAGGTCGCGACGCTTGACCGGCGCCGTCTTCTTCTGCGACATGGCGTCTCCTCGGGATATGAGGGCAGGCGGCGACGTCGGCCCCGGCCGGATCGCGGTCCGGGCGGCCGGCGGTCGACCTGCGACGGAGATCAGGGGGCGCCCTGTTCGCGGCGAAACTACGGAACGCGCCTTTTGGGGGGCAATGTCGCGCCTCGTTCCGAAACCTAACCGTGATCAACTTTGGCCGTCTTGCCCACCCCCGGGCACGTCAGTATCGTGACGACTCACTGGTGATCCACGTCACACCGGAAGGCGGTGGGTCGTGCGGGACGGAGAGCCCGGGCTGCGCGTGTGCGGCGTCACCGTGCGGCGCCGCGGGGTGACCGTGCTCGACGGCGCGGACCTGACGGCGCCGCCCGCGACGGTCACCGGACTGGTCGGGCCGGACGACGCGGGCGCCGCCGCCCTCGCCGACGTGGTCTGCGGCCTGCTGCGGCCCGCGTGCGGCAGCGTCCACCTGGACGGCGCCGACCTCATCCGCCGGGCCCCGCGCCTGCGCGGCCGCCGGGGCGTGGCGCGCACCTTCCGCCGCCCCGAGGTGTTCCGCGGGCTCACCGTGCGGGAGAACGTGCTGGTCGCGGCGCAGGCGCACGCGCTGACGCGGGAGGTGCCCGGCCGCTCCCGCCGCGACCGGCGGCGGATCCGGCGGGCCGCGTGGCGGGAGGCCGGGACGGTCGCCGACGCGCTGCTGGAGCGCCTCGGCATCACCGCGTACGCGGGGCGGCGCGCCGGCCGGGTGCCGCCCGGCGTGGCGCGGCTGGTCGAACTGGCGCGGGCGCTGGCCGCCGACCCGCGCCTGCTGGTGCTGGACGAGCCGTCCGCGGGGCTGTCGGTCCCGCAGACGCGCGCGCTGGAGGTGCTGCTGCGCGAGGTGGCGGCCGAGGGCCCGGCGGTGCTGCTGATCGAACGGGACCTGGAGCTGATGATGGGCGTCTGCGATCGGCTCCACCTCATGCGCGGCGGCCGGGTCGTCGCGTCGGGCTCGCCGTTCGAGGTGCGCGAGACCTGCCGGCCCCGCCCGGCGCCGGTCGCCGGCCGCTGACCGCCGCCCACCAGGCGTCACGCCCGGCCCGCCGCGGTCCGGCGGCCGGCCGGGCGGCGATAATGACGGCACACGGTGGCCGTGCCGGATCTGGCCCGCGCCACGAGCCGACGCCGAAAGCGAGACGCGCATGACGACCGAGCGGCGCCCCGTCCGGGAGGCCCTGCTCGACGCGGCCGCCGAGATCCTCACCCGCGACGGGTACCGGGGACTGCGGATGCGGGACGTGGCGGAGGCCGCCGGGGTGAGCCGCCAGACCGTCTACAACGAGTTCGGCGACAAGTGGGGGCTGGCCCAGGCGGTCGTCATGCGCCACAACGACCGGTATCTGGACGGCATCGACCGGGTGCTGTCCGAGCACGCCGACCTGTACTCGGCGGTGGCCGCCGCCGTCGTCTACACGATCGAGACCGCCGCCGACGACCCGATCAACAAGACCGTGCTCACCGGCGCCGACGGGGACGAGCTGCTGCCGCTGCTGACCACGCAGGCCGAGCCGCTGCTGTTCACCGCCCGCACCCGCATCATCGACCACGCCACCGCCCAGTGGCCCGACCTGGACCCGGTGGCCCTCACCGAGATGGCCGACGTCGCCATCCGGCTGACGATGAGCCACATGATGCTGCCGCACGAGCCGCCCGAGCGCGTCGGCCACCTCATCGCCCGCCTCGTCACCCGCTACCTGGCCCCGGCCACGGGAACGCGCGACGCCCGAGGTTCTTGATCGTCGCCTGTTGCCTTGATCACATCCGCGGCGCAGCATAGGGGCGAACCGGTCACCCCCCAGACCGCCGAGGAGAACCGCGATGCCCACCAGGTCCTACGCCAGCACCGTGCTCAGCGCGCCCGCCGACGAGGTATGGCGCTTCCTGCGCGACTTCGGGAACCTGGCCGACTGGATGCCCGCGGTGGCCACCGGCGTGATCGAGGACGGCGGGCCCGCCGACCGGGTCGGATGCGTGCGGCGGCTGATCGGCCCCGGCGACACGGTGTTCCGCGAGCGGCTGTGCGGCATGGACGACGCCGACCGCTCCTACTGGTACGAGATCCTGGAGTCCCCGCTGCCGATCCGCGACTACGTCGGCCGCATCCGGGTCGCGCCGGTCACCGACAGCGGGCAGTCGTTCGTCGAGTGGTACGGCGAGTTCTCGGTGGACGCGGCCGACGAGGAGGCCATGCGCAAGACCCTCACCGGCGCCATCTACCGCCCCGGACTGGAGGCGCTCGGCAAACGCTTCTCCTGACGTCCTCCCGCCCCGGCCGCCGCCGCGAAGGCGGCGCGCAGTCGGCGCACCGCGAACCGCATGGCGTCCACGGCGGCGTCGAAGTGCTCGGTCAGTAGGAAGAACGAGTGCACCACGCCCTCGTACCGGCGCAGCTCGACCGGCACCCCCGCCTCCGCCAGGCGCCGCGCGTACGCCTCGCCCTCGTCGCGCAGCACGTCCAGCTCGGCGGTGATCACGGTGGCCGGGGCGAGGCCGGACAGGTCGGGCGCGCGCAGCGGGGCCAGCAGCGGGTCGGCCGGGTCGGCGTCGCCCCGGTACATCTCCAGGCAGCGGGCCATCCCGGCGGCGTCCAGCCCGTACCCGGTGCCGTACGCGGCGTAGCTCGCGGTGTCCATGGCGGTGTCGGTGACGGGGTAGACCAGCAGCTGGTGCGCCAGGTCGAGGCCGCGGTCGCGGGCGGTGAGCGCGACCGCGGCGGCCAGGTTGCCGCCCGCGCTGTCGCCGGCGACCGCCACCGCCGCGGGGTCGGCGCCGAACCGCCCGGGATCGCGCGCGACGGCGGCGGTGACCGCCCACGCGTCGCGCACCGCCGCGGGGAACCGGTGCTCGGGGGCCAGCCGGTAGCCGACGCTGATCACGACGCAGCCGGTGTTCGCGGCCAGGTCGCGGCAGGCGGCGTCCACGCTGTCGAGCCCGCCCAGCACCCAGCCGCCGCCGTGCAGGTACACCAGCGCGGGCAGCGGCGCCCCGCCGGGCGGCTCGGGACGGTACAGCCGCACGGGGACGGCGCCGTCGTCGCCGGGCACGGCCAGGTCGGCGACGTGCGGCAGCTCGCGGCGGCGGATCGGCAGGGCCCGCAGCGTGGCCTCCAGCATGCGGCGGGTCTCCGGCAGCGTCGGCTCCGGCCCGTCCAGCGTGGTCAGGGGGGCGAGCATCTCCAGGTAGCGGGCGGTCTGCGGATGCATGGGCATGGCCGGCCTCCGGTCGCGGGCCGCGACGCGGCCAGACGGACGGGACAGCGGCGAACGTACCCCGATAAGCCGGGCTGAAGATCTCCCCGATTGCCACACCGGTCAGCGCACGGGGGGCGGGTCGGCGTCAGCGCACGGGGGCGGGTCAGCGGCCCCAGGCCTCGGCGACCAGCGCGTCGAACAGCCGGCGGTCCTCGCCCTCCTCGGGGTGCCACTGCACGCCCACGCCGAACCGGTGACCCTGCAGCTCGACGGCCTCCACGACCTGGTCCTCGGCCCAGGCGACCGCGGCCAGGCCCTTGCCGAGCCGGGCGATGGCCTGGTGGTGGCCGGTGACCACCTGGGCGGTCTCGCCGAGGATCTTGCCGATCCTGCTGCTCGGGCTGATCTGCACCGCGTGGCCGCCGTACATCCCGCCGGGCGGGGCGTGCCCGGTGTGCCCGACGGCCTCGGGCAGGTGCTGGACGAGGACGCCGCCGCGCGCCACGTTCAACGCCTGCATGCCCCGGCCGACGGCCAGGAACGGCATGTCGGCGTCGATGACGGCGCGCAGCAGGGCCAGCTCGAACCGGTCGCGCTGCGGCTGCGGCGGCCCGGTCTCGTGGTGGCGTCCCATCCCGTACAGCTGCGGATCGAGGTCGGCTCCTCCGGCGAACACGACCCCGCCCAGCCCCTCGACCAGGGCGTCGAGGCCGCGCAGCCCCGCCGTCGGCGGCAGCATGACCGGCACGCCCCCGGCGCGTTCGACCGACCGCAGGTAGGACACGGGCAGCAGGGCGGCCTCCCGCACCCACTCGCTCCAGCGGGCCGGTTCCAGACAGGTCGTCACGCCGATGAGCGGCGGTGCGCCGACGGCGGCCGCGCGGGGCTCGGGAGCCCCTCGGATCGCCTCTCCCATGCCCTCCCCCTTGATGAGCGCCGGCCCCGACCCCGGGCCGCGCGGCCGCGAAACCGGCCCGGCCGGGAGCACCCCGGCCCGGCCGATTTCGAAATCTACCCTCCGGGTTGAGATTTATCCACCGCCCGGTAAATCGTGTTGCCATTCGCGGTCGGCCGCCCTTCCGCGGATGACTCCCCGCTTTGGTCCGGATTCACCCGAAAAATGAGTCCGAATGATCACTAAGGCGACCTCGAACACATACCGAGCAGTATTCTTCTCCCGCCCTCACATGCGCCGATGACACCGGATAACCATTCCGCCACTCTTCGCACACCCCGCGCCGCCTTCCCTCCGACCGGTTGATTACCAGCGTCTTTCAGTGCGAGAATCTCACGAACTCGGACGTGGGGGGCGTCCGGCAGGCGCCGGCGGGCGGAGGGGCCCCGGCGAGAAAAGCCCTGGGGGGCGAGCTGGCAAATGTCATCGATACCCCGAATCGTCAAAGAGAGCTTCACCCGTATCGAACCCGTGGCGGACGGCGCGATCGCCTATTTCTACGGTCGCCTATTCGCCGAGAATCCACGGCTGCGCGCGCTTTTCCCGCCCGCGATGGACGGCCAGCGCGAACGCCTTTTCCAGGCGCTGGCCCGCGTCGTGTGGAGCCTGGACGCGCCCGACGAACTGACCGACTACCTGGAACGGCTTGGCCGCGACCACCGCAAGTACGGGGTGCTGCCCGAGCACTACGCGGCCATGGGCGCGGCGCTGATCGCCACGCTGCGCAGGTTCGGCGGCGCCGACTGGACGCCCGAGGCCGAGGCGGCCTGGACCGCCGCCTACCGCACCGCCGCCGACATCATGATCGCCGCGGCCGAGCGCGACGCGGCCACCGCCCCGCCCTGGTGGGTGGCCGAGGTCGTCGGCCATCGCCGCCCCGCACCGGATCTGGCGGTGGTGACCCTGCGCCCCGACCGGCGGCTGGAGTTCACCGCCGGCCAGTACGTGCAGGTGCAGACCGCCCGCTGGCCGCGCGTGTGGCGCAGGTACTCGATCGCCAACGCCCCGCGCCCCGACGGGACCCTGTCCCTGCACGTGCGGGCCGTGCCGGGCGGCTGGGTCAGCGGCGCGCTCGTCCGGCACACGCGCGTCGGCGACACCCTGCTGCTCGGCCCCGCCCGCGGCACCCTGACGCTCGACCCCGGCTGCGACCGCGACCTGCTGCTGGTCGCGGGCGGCACCGGCCTGGCACCGCTCAAGGCCCTGGCCGAACAGGAGCTCGCCTGGGGCCGCGAACGCCGCGTCCACCTAGTGGTCGGCGCGCGCGCCCCGCTCGACCTGTACGACCTGCCCGACCTGCGCCTGCTGGAGTCCGGCCACCCGCGGCTGCGGGTGGTGCCGGTGCCGTCCGACGCCCCGCCCCACGACGGGCTGCGCGGGCCCGTCGCCGACGCGCTGGGGCGGATACGCGAGCGCTGGGACGACCACGAGATCTACGTGGCCGGTCCCCCCGGCATGATCAGGGCCACGGTGGACGCGCTGCAGAACCTCGGCGTGCCTCTGGACCGCGTCCACCACGACCTGCTGGAGGCCGAACGAGACGACGCCCGGACCTCCTCCTGACCCGCGCTCCTGCCGCCGGCCGCCCGCACCGCGCGGGCTGTTGCAGGGGGACGGCGCACCGGCGGCAGGTGCACCTCACCACCGCTCGACAAGGGGCGGTACCGCCCGGTCACCACCCGGCGCGCTCACGCAGGAACGCGCCGGTCTCCTCGTCGGCCGGGTAGAACGACTCGATGGCCAGCTCCGCCACCGTGACGTCGACCGGAGTACCGAACGTGGCGATCGTGGTGAAGAACGACAGCCTCCGCCCATCGTCCAGCCGCAGCCGCAACGGGACGAACACCTCGTGGCCCGTGGGCGGCGGCGCGGGCTCGGCGGCGGCCTCGGCGCCGGGATAGTCGCGCAGTTCCCGATACAGATCGGCCAGCGCCGGGTCGGCGGTGAGCGCCACATGCCGCCGCACCCGGTCGATCATGTGCGCCCGCCACTCCCCCAGGTTGACGATGTTCTTGGCGATCCCGTCCGGATGCATGCTCAGCCTGAGCACGTTCAGGGGCGGCTCCAGCAGCTCCGGCGGCGCCCCCTCCATGAAGAACTGCGCCGCGCCGTTGGCGTCGATCAGATTCCAGAACCGGTCGACCACCACCGCCGGGTACGGCTCGTGGCCCTCCAGGACCTGCCGCAGGGCCGCCCGCACCGAGTTCATGCGCGGCTCCTCGATCGGGGTCTCGGTGTAGACCGGCGCGTACCCGGCCGACACCAGCAGCAGGTTGCGGTCGCGCAGCGGCACCTCCAGGTGCTCGGCCAGCCGCAGCACCATCTCCCGGCTCGGCGTCGACCGCCCGGTCTCCACGAAGCTCAGGTGCCGGGTCGACACGGCCGCCTCGGAGGCCAGCTCAAGCTGGCTGAGCCGCCGCCGCTGCCGCCACGCCCTCAGCTGCTCCCCGATCGGCCGCACGTCCCCCAGGGACATCGTCATCGTCGTCACGCTCCGACGCTACCGACCTCCAGGTCATACGCACGATTACGTCCCAGGTAACCCGGACTGTCGGAGGCGGCTGCCAGAGTTCTGATCCATGGCGACATGGCGACAGTTCGAACAGGAGGCCCCGGAGCTGGCCGAGCGGATCCGGGAACGCTTCACGGCCGCCGACACCCACGTGCTGGCCACCCTGCGACGCGACGGCTCCCCGCGGGTCAGCGGCACGGAGATCGACTTCTCCGGTCCCGACCTGGCGTTCGGCTCCATGCTGAACGCGGTGAAGGCCCGCGACCTACGGCGAGACGGCCGCTGCGCGATCCACGCCCACCCCGCCGAGGGCGGCGACGCGAAGGTCGCCGGCGTGGCCGTCGAGGTCACCGACCCCGAGGAGAAGAAGACCTACACCACCGGCGGCGAACCCCCCGGCGGCTTCCACGCCTTCCGCCTGGAGCTCACCGAAGCGGTCCTGACCTCGGTCGAGGGCGACGAGCTGGTCATCCGCCTGTGGCGCCCCGGAAACCCGGTCAAGGTCCTGCGTCGCACGTGACGATCTCCCGGCGGGGGCGGCGCGCGGCGGGTTCGGTTACCCGGGAGGTAATCGACGGCCCGCCGCGCGTCGGGCAGGCTGCCGGGTGGAACCCGCCGGACGGAAGGACCCCCATGACCACCGACGACCTGCTCGACGCCATGCCGTTCGCGCGCGCCGTGGGCATCGAGATCGACGCCGCCGCGCCCGAGGAGGTCACGGGACGTCTGGCATGGGCGCCGGAGCGGTGCACCGCGGGCGGCGTCATGCACGGCGGCGCCGTGATGACTCTGGCCGACTCCGTCGGCGCGGTCTGCGCGTTCCTCAACCTGCCGCCGGGCACGTCGACGACGACTCTGGAGTCCAAGACCAACTTCTTCCGCGCCGTACGCGGCGGCGAGGTCCGCGCGGTGGCGCGCCCCCTGCACACCGGGCGCACCTCGATCGTCGTGCAGACCGACCTGTACGACGCCGACGACCGCCGGGTCGCCCAGGTGACCCAGACCCAGGCCGTCCTGTCCCGCTGACCGCGCGCGCCGGCGCGCGAGGCGGGCGCGCCGTGCGGAGACCGGCTGCGTCGCGATCAGCGCCGGCCTGCCGGTCGGCCCCCGAGCACCGGTTCCCCGCACGGCAGGACAGCCGTCGCCGACGCGACCGACCACATGCGCCCGGGCGCCCGGGCGCCCGGGAAGACCGACGCGCGCCCGTCTCGGCGTGATGGGCGCGCGTCGCGGCCTGGGGTCGGGGTGGTGTCACCTGGAACGCGCGGGGACGCGCATCTCGCTGACGGGGTGCGGGCCCGCGGGCTCGTGGCGGTACTCCTCGCCGAACAGCTCGCGGTGCTCGTCGATGACGCGCTCGCTGGGCGGCTCCTCGCCGCCGTGGATCTGCTCCTGCATGCGCTCGAAGCGCTCGTGGGCCTCGCGCACGTACCCGGCGCCGAGCGTGGTCAGGTCGATCTGGGTGGCCAGCAGGTCGCGGAGGAACTCCTTGTTGGGCTCGAAGGTCACCGGCGCGGGCAGCTCGGGCGCCAGGATGCTCTCCGGGTCCCGCCCGTCGTGCCGGCGCATCATGTCGCAGGCGATGCGCAGGTGCTCCAGCTCCATGTTCAGGTGCAGCTCCCAGATGGCCTTGACCTTGGGGTCGGACTCGGTCTCCATCATCGAGTGGTACATGTAGCACTCGTTGTACTCGTGGTTGACCAGCCGCTCCCACCAGGTCTCGCCCGGGTCGACCAGCGACTCGTAGTGCGTGACGTGCTCCTCCTCGATGAGCCCGATCTCCTGGTAGAGCTGGCGGGCGATCGGCTCCATGTACTGCGGGCCGACGTTCATGTAGAAGTTCATCGTCTGCTGCTCGGACGCGGTGATCGTCAGCGCGTGCAGCTTGGAGATCGGCTCGGCCCGGTTCCGGTCGTAGGGGTCGCGGACGTTGTCGGCGGCGTCGCGGTGCTCCATCTTGGTGGGACGGCCCGGCATGACCTCGGTCATGTCACCGACGATCTTCTCGGCCTTGCGGTGCTCGATCATCTCGTAGAGGTTGGCGTACCGGTACAGGTGGTCGAAGTCCTCCAGCACGCCGAACTCGTACGCCTGCTTCAGGTACGGGTCGGGCTCCATCCGCGCCACCCACGAGGTGAGGTCCACGGCGACCTGCTCGTAGGAGATGGTGGTCTCCAACGCGCTGGCCTGGCCCGGCAGCAGCCAGTTGACGGTCTTCTGCTGCTGCTGCTCGATGTAGCGGACCTGGGCCAGCTGCCGCCTGATCTCGGGATCGGGACAGACCCGGGAGAAATGGTGGCTGAAGAAGACCGCCTCCACCTCGATGCCGTTCATCGTGATGATGCGGCACTTGGTGTAGGGATCGGCACGGTCGGGGTCGACCGGCACGACGTTCATCTCCCGCCAGTTGCGCACCTGCCTGTCCAGCGGGATGCCCCGGTGTTCCAACGGGTTGAAGGACATGTACCTCCCCTTTCTGCCGAGATCGCCCCTGTGTGGAGATCGCGCCCATGGCGCCGTACCCGCCCCCACACGCCCTTCACATTCACCCGTCCCCAACTTTCGGCAATGTCCGCTTAGCCCTCTGACGTCCGGGTACGGCGACGGCCGCTAGGTCGACGGACACGAGCAGACGCGAGGAGCGACACATGGGCACTTCGACCACCCAGGCCCCGGCCCGCGACGTGATCGACCTGCTGTACATGCAGCACGGCCAGATCCGCGACCTGTTCGCGCAGGTCGAGAGCAGTACGGGCAACGAACGCCGGGACGCCTTCCGCAAGCTGGTGCGCCTGCTGGCGGTGCACGAGACCGCCGAGGAGGAGATCGTGCACCCGCTGGCCCGGCAGAAGCTGGACGGCGGCGACGGCATCGTCGACGATCGCCTGGGCGAGGAGCGCTCGGCCAAGGAGCTGCTCGCCGAGCTCGACGGCATGGACACCGAGGACCCGCAGTTCCTGCCCAAGCTCGACCGGCTGCGCATCGAGGTGCTCAGCCACGCCCGCGCGGAGGAGCGCTACGAGTTCGAGCGGCTGCGCGGCCAGTTCGGTAAGAAGGAGCTGTCGGCGCTGATGAGGGTCGTGCAGGTGGCCGAGGCGACCGCGCCGACCCACCCGCACCCGGGCGTGGAGTCCGCCACCAAGAACCTGGCGGCCGGGCCGCTGGCGGCGGTGATGGACCGCGTCCGCGACCTGGTGCGCCAGGTGAAGGGCTGACCGGAGGGCATAGGGGGCGGGCCGACGGCGCGTCGTGGCAGTGAAGCCGCCCAGGCCGACGCCTTTACGTTGTAGATTCCTTGTCGGCGAGGTGCTCGGCGAAGAACCCGAGGATGCGCCGCCAGCCGTCCTCGGCGTTCTCCCGGCCCCGTCCCTGCCGCAGCACGACCTTGGTCAGCGGGACCATGGGGGCGGGCACGTCGGTGTCGGTCAGGAAGCCGTGCCCCGTCCGGGGGTACTCCTTGACGTCGTGCGGCACCCCCGCCCGGGTCAGCGCGCGTTCCAGCCTGGCCGCCGCGCCCGGCAGCATCAGGTCGTCGGCGCCGTAGCTGGCGACGACCGGGCAGGCGCCGGCCAGGGTGCGCGCGGCGTCGCGCGGCGGTATCCCGTAGTTGGCCGCCGCGGCCTGGAAGTCGTACCGGGCCGCCGCGACCAGCGCGAAGCCGCCGCCCATGCAGAACCCGATCACGCCGGTCCGGCCGGTGCAGTCGTCCCGTCCGACCAGCCACCGCCGCGCCGCCTCGATGGAGTCGTAGGTCGCGCCGCGCCGCGTCATCAGGTCGCGCATCGCCGCGCGCACGCACCGCAGCCACGGCGCGCCGTGGTACAGGTCGGGCAGGACGGCCAGGTAGCCGTGGGAGGCGAGCCGGTCGGCCTGCGCGCGCATGTCCGCGGTGGCGCCGAACGCCTCGAACAGGACCACGACGCCGGGCCACGGCCCCTCCCCCTCGGGCACCGCCAGGTACCCGGGCAGTTCCCGTCCGCCGAGCGGAATGCTGATGTCGGTCATGACCCCACACCCTCCCCCATCCCGCCCGCCGTTCCCACTTCCGACGCGCCCGGCCCGAGCGCCACCGGCGCGTCGTCGGAACGGGGTCGTTGATCGGGTTGGCCGTGAAGGCGCGGGCGGAGCGAGAATCAGATATGGCCCGCTGGGTCCTGCACGTCGACCTCGACCAGTTCATCGCCGCCGTGGAGGTTCTGCGTCACCCAGAACTGCGCGGGCGTCCGGTCGTCGTCGGCGGTGACGGCGATCCGACCAAGCGCGGCGTGGTCAGCACGGCGTCGTACGAGGCCCGTGCCCACGGCGTCCACTCCGGCCTGCCGCTCCGCACGGCGGCGCGGCGCTGCCCGGAGGCGGTGTTCCTTCCCGTCGACGCCGGCGCCTACAGGGCCGTCTCGGCCCGGGTCATGGCGACGCTGCGGGAGTTCGACGCCGTGGTGGAGGTGCTCGGCTGGGACGAGGCGTTCCTGGCCGTCGAAGGCGACGACCCGGAGGCGACGGCCCATGAGATCCGCGCTCGGATACGCGCGGCGACCGAACTCGAATGCACGGTGGGCATCGGGCAGAACAAGCTCCAGGCCAAGCTGGCGACCGGCTTGGGCAAGCCGGCCGGCGTCTTCCGGCTCACCCACCGGACCTGGTTCGAGGTGCTCGGCGACCGGCCGCCCGACGCGCTGTGGGGCGTCGGGGCCAAGACCGCCAAGCGGCTGAAGGCCATGGGCATCGCCACCGTCGGCGAACTGGCGGCGGCCGACCCGCGGACCCTCGCCGAGCGTTTCGGCCCCGCGATCGGGCCGTGGCTGGTGCGGCTCGCCCAGGGGCAGGACCACTCGCCGGTGGACGCCGCACCGTACGTCCCGCGCTCCCGCGGCCGCGAGACCACTTACCAGCACGACCTGCGCGACTGGGAAGAGGTCCGTCGCGAAGTGTCCAACCTGGCGCGGCAGGTCGCGCACGAGGCCGCCGCCGAGCGGCGGCGCGCCGCACGCGTCATCGTCAAGGTCCGCTACGCGCCCTTCATCACGCGGACCCACGGCCGGGTACTGGAGACGCCGACGGCCGAGGCGTCCCGGATCGAGGAGGCCGCCCTCGCCGCCCTCGACCGGTTCACCGAACGACGGCCGGTGCGCCTGCTGGGCGTCCGCGCCGAGTTCGCCCACTGACCGTTTCCCCGCCTCCTGATCGAATCGCACATCTCGCGATCGGTCCGCGACGACAAGATCGAATCAAAACGGCTCAGCAGGTGAATTCGCGCGAAATGGTCACTCCCCTGAATTGACACCCGACCGAGCGAACGCGGTCGTAGTCTGAGGGCCTGTTTTCTTCCCGGAGTCCTGGAAAGCGCGACGAGGAGCGGCTCGTGACGTCCGAGGTTTCGTGGCCCTGGCTGCTCGACGGAAGTCCCGAGGAACGCGACATGCGGGACAAACTGCTGACCATGACACGGGAACCCGCCGAACGGTTCCTGCATTCCCTGGCCGAACGCGCCGCCGCGGGCGATCCGACCGACATTCAATGCCATGCGCTGTGCCTGGCGATTCTCGACCGGACGGCCGAGGCGGTCCGGCTGTGGGAAGGGCTGTTGCCGGTCCGGCCGCATTCGGTGGCCGTCCGGCTGAACCTCGCCAAGGCCCTGGTCATCGACAGGCGGCTCGACCAGGCCGTCGCCGTGCTGGAGCGCTGCCGCGACGCGATGGCCGCCCGGCCGCACGTGCTCGTCCAGGTGGACAGGCGGCTGGAGGACCTGCGCGGAGCACTGTCCCGGGAGGCCGACGAGCGCCGTCTGGCCGAGTTGCAGGCCGAGGCCGTCCGCCGGCGCGTGGACCACGGCCGGGCCCGGCCGGGCGACCGGCTTCGGCTGGCCCGCCTGCTGTGCGGGCTGATGCTCTCCCCCGGCGGCGACGTCACCAAGCCCGAGGTGCTGGCCGCGGCACGCGCCGCGTACGCCGAGGCCCCGGCCGACCCGAACACGCTGGAGTTCTTCGCGGGCGTGCTGCTGGACTGCGGGGAGACGGCCGAACTCGACGGGGTGCTGCGCACGCTGGAACGGGTCGCGCCGCACTCGCCGGTACTGGAGATCATGCGGCGGACGACCCGCGACGACCCCGAGCTCACGGCGCGGGCGGAGGCGCTGCAGCGGCGTCACGAGGACCTGATCGCGCTGGCCTGGCAGGGCGCCGCCGACGCCGAGGCCGAGATCCGCGGCCGGCTCAGATGGCTGCCGGACAACCTGGAACTCCGGATCGCGCTCATGATCGCCGTCCGTTCCCGCGGGGACGGGCCGGCGGCCCTGCGCATGGCCGACCAGATGGCGGCGGAGCTGGACGGTGAGCACCTGATGCACTTCTACGTCGGGCAACTGTACTGGGACCTGCGACGCCACGCGCGGGCACGCCACCAGTTCGCACGCGCGCTGGCGACGGCCGGTGACGAGCGGGACCGCGCCGCCGTGCACGAGATGATGCGGGTCGTGGGCGCCGGGGAGGACCCCGGGAATGGGTGAGCGGGAAAAGGCGCTCGCGGACCGGCTGCTGGCCGCCGATTCCGTCCGGGCGGCGGAAACGGCATTGCTGCCGCTCGACGGCGGCTACGACGTCGACGCGCTCATCGCCGAGCTGAACGCTCGCCGCGAGCGGCTGACGGCCGACGGAGAACGGCCGGAGGCCGACCTGACGGCATTCCTGATCGGCCTGGTGCAACGGCGCCGGGACGCCATCGAGGAGATGACGAGGCTGCGCGACCAGGCCGTGAACGAACCGAAGCGCACCTGGCCGGCCGATATCCCGCACCAGGCGCTCTCGCCGCGCATGCTGCTCGAACGCCGCGTCTCGGACCTGGTCGACGCGGGAAGCCTGGACGACGCCCTGGCGGCGGCGCGCCGGGCCGACGCCGTGCCGTGCGAGGACCGTGCGGACCGGTCCGTGGTCTGCACCTCGCGCTGGCGCCTGGCCGGCGCCCTCCGCACGGCGAACCGGTCCCGCGAGGCGTACGAGGTGCTGGAGGACGTCGAGTTCACGCAGGTCGGCGACACCGAGCCGGCCGGGGCGCACATCGACTCGCTGGCCGTGCGGTTCCACACCCTCCGGGGTCTGCTCCGTGAGGACATGGGCTACTACCGCCGCGGCAGGTCGTCTCACGAGGCCGCCCGCGAGGCCGCCATGCGCGCCGGGGACGCCAGGGCGCAGATCCACGCCTGGCTGAATCTGGCCGCCTCGTACGCGAAGTCGGGCATGCACCGGCACGCGGTGCGGGAGTTGCGCCGGGCGCTTCAGTTCGCCGAATCCCTCCCGGACCCCCGTGCTGTCGTCGCGCCGCTGAGCAACCTGGGGCGAGCACTGCTCAGCGTCGGCGAGCACGAGGCGGCACGCTCGTGCTACCGGCGCGTGCTCGCCACGCTCGACGAGCTCGGTGTCGACAGCACCAGCCGGATAGCCGCCTGGTTCGGTCTCGGTGACATCGCCCACCACCTGGGGGACGTGCAGGAGGCGGTCGAGGCGTACCGGACGGGGTTCCTGATCAGTCTCGGCACCGACGGAGCGCGGCTCGCTCTGTTCGACCTGGTCAACCGCCTGAACCACAAGGATCTGCCGGAGGACGGCGGGCTCTACGCGATGGCTCTGTTCTTCCTGGACATGGTGCCCGGCGCCCAGGAGGACTGGCTGCTCATGATGAGCCTGCGGATCGCCACGGCCGGGTTCTGCGGCCGGCGGGGCCGTCACGATCAGGCGGTGCGGGCGCTGCGGGACCTGCACCAGGAGGCCGTGGACCGAGGCGTCGAATGGCTGCTGCGGCGACGGGTCACCGAGGAGCTGGCCGAGGCTCTCCTTCGCCAGGCCGATCACCACAGAGCCATGGCCGAGCTGGACGGCCTCGTCCGGCTCGCCGAAGACGGCGGCACCGGCCACCTGCTGCACCTGTCCCCGGAACTGACCGACGGCCTGGCTCACTGGCGGTCGTCCGGGCGGCCGGAGCCGTCGGCCGCCCGGCAGGAGGCGTTCGACGTCCTCTGGCGCGCCCGGCAGGAACTGCTCGCCGGCCTGGGGCCCTCGCCGGACGCGCACGACGTGGCGCAGGACCACCGCGAGATCTACCGGAGACTCGTGGACGTCCTGGTCGACCACGGCGACGACCTGCGGATGCCGGACTCCCGCCCACCCGAAGAGCTCGCCTTCGACCTTCACGAGGAGTCCAAGTCCCACGGCTTCCTCACGCACCTGGCACGCGCACCCGTGGCGGCTCCCGACTCCGTCCCCGTGGAGCTGCGGCAGGCCGAGGCGGAGTTGCTGGCGAAGCTGCCGGGGCCGGCCGGGGGCCGTACGGACGTCCACCGTGCCCTCGCCGACGTCCACGAGCGGATGTCTCCCTACGCCCCGGGCTACGTCCGGTCGCGCCGCGGCCGGCCCGTCCGGTTCGGGGAACTGCGCAGCCACCTGTCCGCACTGCCCGACGCCGCGCAGTGCGCCTTCGTGTCGTTCTTCTGCGGGAAGGAGACGACCACGGTGTTCACGTACCTGCCTCGCACGGGCCGGCTCACCGTCGCGCGGTCGCCGGTCGGCACGCAGACGATCAGGGAGGTGGCGAACCGGCTGCGCCGGACCTTCGACGGCGCCCCGGACGACTTCCCGCCGAAGGCGCCACTGCATCCCCGGCGCCCCTGGCGTCGCGGCATCGACTTCCTCGGCGACCTCACGCCGCTGCTGGCGTCGTTCCTCCCTCACGTCCACGGCCGCCCCCTGCTGTACGTGTCGGGTGACGGCCCGCTGCACGGCGTGCCGCTGCCTGCCGTGCCGACTCCCGACGGTCCGGTGCTCGCCACCCGGCACGCGGTCGTCCACGTGGCCGGTGCGAGCGCGATGCTC
This sequence comes from Actinomadura miaoliensis, assembly GCF_039536785.1. Lineage (NCBI taxonomy): Bacteria > Bacillati > Actinomycetota > Actinomycetes > Streptosporangiales > Thermomonosporaceae > Actinomadura > Actinomadura miaoliensis. The sequence continues at coordinate 46,356 of NZ_BAAAZG010000057.1, read as the reverse complement.
TACGCCACGGCACGTCACACCGAGTCCCGCCAGGACGGGGCGACGCTGTTCTGCGCGGGGGTCGCGGCCCGCGAGGACACCGCTCCCGAGCGGCTGGAGTCGGACGCGTCCCTGCTGTCCGAGGCGGGATGGCCGGTCACCGCGCTGACCGGGACACGGGCGACCCGGCAGGCCGTGCTGCGGGGGATGCGCGACGCGCGGATCGCGCACATCACCTGTCACGGCTACTTCGACCCGCACGAACCCCTCGATTCGGGCCTGCTGCTGGCCCAGGCGGGGGAACGCCCCAGCAAGATGCCCGAGAGCCGGCCCCTCACCTCTCGTCTCGCCCACCTGCTGACGGCGCGGGACATCGCGCGCGGCGCTCTGCAGCCGAGCCTGGTGACCCTGCGCGCCTGCGCCACCGGCCTGCGCGACGAGCACGCGGGGGAAGACCTCGAAGGGCTGATCCAGGCCCTGCAGTACGCCGGGGTGAAGTCCGTGGTGGCGGCCCTGTGGAACGTCGACGAGCACAGCTCACGGCAACTGCTCACCGACTTCTACCGCAACCTCGCCGCCCGGCCCGGGGAGCCGGTGTGGCGCGGCTTCTGGGCCGCGCAGCGCAAGATGATCGAAGAACCCCGGCACGCCTGGCAATCCCACCCCTACCACTGGGCAGCCCTCGCGCTGTTCGGCGACTGGAGACGGCAATGACCACATCCGAGGTGACCGGTTCGCTGTCCGACCGCTCCGTTCTGCTGTCCTTGCAGGAACTGACCGAGGACATCGGTCCGGCGGACGGTGCGGACACGCCGTCGGACTCCAACGAGGCGCAGTCCCTCGTGACGGCCCTGCTCGCGGCCGGCGCCGCGCCGGCCACGACGCCCGAGATCGCGGCGATGCCGGAGGAGCAGTGCCTGGACGCGGCCCGCAGGCTGCTCGCACACCTGGCCCGGGACCCCGACACCGCCGAGCGCACCCGGGCGGTCCTGGCCGATCCGCCCGCGGACGAGCAGATGTCCGTGGAGACCGCGATCACCGGCGCCGTCGTGCTCGGCGCGCTGGTCGCCTGGCTGCAGACGAAGGTGGACATCAAGATCAGCCGGAAGGACGGCAGGTCGCAGTTCGAATTCCGGCTGACGAAGAACCCGACCTCCCCCGGCGCACTACGCGACCTGGCCGCCACCGTCACCCGAATGCTCCAGGGCCCGCCCCAGTAGCACCGCCCCGGCGGTCAGACCTTGCGCCATCGGGGGATCCAGGCACCGTCCTCGATCTCGTAGTCGCCGAACAGGGCGGGGGCCTCGCGGCGCATCACCTCGCCGATGCGGTGGAACAGCAGGCGGATCTCCTCCTCGGCGCCGGCGGCGGTGCGGTTCTCGATCGTGTGCCGCAGGGTGCGGACGTTGGCCGTCCACACCAGTCCGGTGGCCACGCCCTCGGGGGCGAAGCGGCGCATGAACGAGGTCTTGTGCTTCTTCTCCTTGAAGGGCACGCCGTCGTCGTCGAGGCGGAAGCGCTGGGCCATCCAGCCCTGGAACTCCTCCATCTGCTCCAGAAGCGCGGTGGCGCGCTTCATCAGCTCGGCGTCCTCGCGGGCCCACTCGGGGAACCAGAACGGGATGTCCTGCAGCCGCACGAAGCGCAGGGACTCCTGGGAGATGGCGACGCCGGGCCGGTGCCGGACGAGTTCATGGGTCAGCACCCGGCTGACGTTGTGCAGGACGAAGCTGAAGCTGACGTGCTCCAGCACCGAGCCGTGCATGCTGCGCAGGATGTTCTCCAGGTAGGCGTCCTGGTCGGTGCGGATCCGGGTGACGTTGGGGTTGAGGCCCGGCTCCCAGGAGCGGTAGCACAGCCGGCCGGCGAACTCGGCGAGGTTCTGCGGGTCGTTCAGCTCGGCGTCGAGGTCGCCGCGGTCGAGCCGCTCCAGCCAGCTCTCCCCGCCCACGTCGCGCAGATAGCGGGCCACCTCGTCGTAGTCCAGCTCAGGCCGCGCGACGAGGTACACCTCAGGCTCGACGCTCTTCACGTGCTCTTCCCCCTACCGGTCGTTTCCTCGGCGCCTAGCAAACCAGCTTCGCCCGGCGGTTCGCGAACCGGTGCGGACGTCATGGACGTATTGGGGTGACACTCCTGTCATGGATGCAGCAGACTGGGAGAGTTCGCAGGTCTGAGGAGGAACGGGATGCAGTCGACGCCGGCGGTGCGAGGGCCCTATCGCGGGCGGCCGATCTCGTTCCTGGGACCCTACGAGACGGCCGGGTGGCGGCTGAAGGTGTACGGGATCACCTCGGAGGGGACGCGGCCGCCGGCCGGTCTGGTGGACGCGGCGCTGACGCTGGCGCCCGAGGTCATGCCGGCGCCCGCGGTGCTGCGCGACGGGGCGGAGCCCGACCGTTACGGCCTCGGGTTCGTGGTGGTGCACCGGGCGGGCGACTTCTGCTTCGCGCTGTACGACTGGTGGGCCGGGGAGAACGAGATCCACCAGCGGCTGTACTCCTCGCCGCTGGACGATCCGCGGGCCCTGCGGCCGCATCCCACACCCGCGGTGTTCTGCGTGTGGGAGGGGGCGGTCGTCGACCACGAACGGCGGGCGTGGCTGCGGCACGTGCTCGCCCGGCCGGACGCGCCGGACGTCGACGCCTACCTGGGCGACCGCTTCGAGGGGACGGTCTGATGGCGGCCGAGCTGAAGGTGCTGGGCGCCTGCCCGCTGGACTGCCCGGACGGCTGCTCGTGGGTGGTCACGGTGCGCGACGGCGAGGCGGTCGGGCTGCGCGGCAATCCCGACCACCCGTACACCAGGGGCGCGCTGTGCACCAAGGTCAACCGGTGGCTGGAGCGGGCGGGCGACGCGGACCGGATCCGGTATCCGCTGCGGCGGACGGGCCGCAAGGGAGAGGGCCGGTTCGAGCGGATCTCCTGGGACGAGGCGCTCGACGAGATCGCCACGCGGCTCGACCACGTCGTCCGCGGTCACGGCGGCGAGGCGGTCTGGCCGTACTGGGGCACCGGGACGCTCGGCTACGTCCAGGGCCTGGAGGGGACGTCGGGCCGGCGGTTCTTCAACGTGCTGGGCGCCTCGGCGCACGACGCCAACATCTGCTCGTCGGCGGGCAGCTCCGGGCTGAAGTGCACGATCGGCTCGTCGGCGGGCATGGACCCCGAGGACCTCGCCCACGCGCGGCTGATCCTGCTGTGGGGGACGAACCCGCTGACCAGCGGCCACCACGTGTGGAAGTTCGTCCAGGCGGCGCGGCGCGAGGGCGCGTACGTGGTGGCGATCGATCCGGTCGCGACCCGGACGGCGCGGCAGGCCGACGAGCATCTGGCGCCGCTGCCCGGCACCGACGCGGCGCTGGCGCTGGGGCTGCTCAACGTGGTCGTCGGGCTCGGCGCGCAGGACGAGGACTACATCGAGCGGCACACGCTGGGCTGGGCGGAGTTCCGCGAGCGGATCCAGGAGTTCCCGCCGGAGCGGGCGGCGCGGATCACCGGGGTGCCCGAGGACGCGATCGTCGCCCTGGGCGAGCGGATCGCGCGGACGCGTCCCACCGCGATCCGCGCCACGCAGGGGTTGCAGCGGCACGGCGGCGGCGCGGAGACGCTGCGGACGCTGGCCTGCATCCCGGGCGTGACGGGCGACTGGGCGCGGCTGGGCGGCGGGCTGACGTTCTCCACCTCCGGTCACGTCAAGCTGAACCGGGCCGCCCTGTTCCGGGACGACCTGCGGCCCGGCCCGGTGCGGACACTGTCGATGAGCAGGCTCGGCGAGGGGCTGCTGGAGGTGGACGACCCGCCGGTGATGGCGCTGTTCGTCATCGCCGCCAACCCGGTGGGCAGCACCCCGCACCAGAACAAGGTCCGCCGCGGGCTGGCCAGGGAGGACCTGTTCACGGTCGTCCTGGAGCAGTTCCCGACCGACACGACGGACTACGCCGACATCGTCCTGCCCGCCACGATGCAGCACGAGCACGCGGACCTGCACGACGGCTACGGGCACCTGTACCTGACGTGGAACGAGCCCGCCGTGGCGCCGCCGGGCGAATGCCTGCCGACCACCGAGACGTTCCGGCGGCTGGCGCGGCGCATGGGGCTGACCGAGCCGAGCCTGTACGACTCCGACGAACGGCTGGCCGAGCAGGCCCTGTCGTCCGAACATCCCTGGCTGACGGGCATCACCCTGGACAGGCTCCGCAAGGAGGGCTTCGTCCGCCTGGCGGCGCCGAAACCGTTCCTGCCGTACGCGGAGAGGTTCCCGACGCCTTCGGGGCGGCTGGAGTTCCGCTCGCAGCGGGCCGAGGCGTTCGGGCTCGACTCCGTGGCCGGGTACACGCCCCCCGGCGAGGTGACCGACGCCGAGCGTGCGCGCCGTTTCCCGTTGGCGCTGGTGTCGGCGGCGTCGCACCACTTCCTCAACACCGTGTTCGGTGAGAACGCCGAGCTGCGGCGGCGTTCGGGCGGGCCGACCGTCCGGCTGCACCCCGACGACGCGGCGGCGCGCGGGCTGGCCTCGGGGCAGCGGGTGCGGGTGGCCAACGAGCGCGGGGCGTTCGAGGCGGTGCTCCAGGTCACCGACGAGGTGCGGCCGGGAGTGGCGGCGACGAGCAAGGGGCACTGGCCCAAGCTGTCCGGAGGGGCGAACGCCAACGCGGTGGTGGACGAGCGCGACACCGACCTCGGGGGCGGTCCGGTGTTCCACGACACCCGCGTGGAGGTGTCGGCGGTGTGACACCCGCGCGCGCCTGATCGTGTGCTCGGTACGGTTGGGCGCGTACGGAGGGGATCCATGACGTTTCAGTCCGATACCGGCGCGTTGCTCGACCGGGCCAGGAAGTACGAACGGCAGGGCCGGGCCGAGGAGGCCGCGTCGGCGTACGCCCGCGCCGCCGACGCGCTGGAGGCGCGGGCGGACTGGTTCTCGGCCGTCGCCGTGCGCGCCCGGCACGCCCGCGCGCTGTGCGACGCGGGCCGTACCGACGAGGCGCTGCGGGTCCTGGCGGCCGCCGACCGCGCCGCCTCCGGGCTGCCCCTGCCCGCGCGACCGAGCCGCGCGCCGTCCTGGACGGGCAGGCCGCGCACGTGCTGGCGGGCGCGGGCCGCATGGACGAGGCGGTGGGACGCGCCGTCAGATCCGTGTCGGGTTTCCGGGCGGTCCAGGACCACAGGCGCGCCGACAGGGCCGCCGTGCACGCGGCGCGGCTGGCGCTCAAGCGGTCCGGGCCGCGCGCCGCCGTGCCCGTCCTGCGGGAGCTGCTCGCCCTGCTGGTGCCCGCGTCCGACGGACACCGCCAGGTGGCGGGCATGCTCGCCGACGCCGAACGGCAGCCCGACCGCGACCACGACATCCTCCTCGCCGACCCGGACGTCCCGACGTGGGGGCGCTTCGCGCACGCCATGGCGGTGGGCGCGCACCTGGCGGTCGGCAACGGGGTGGCGTGGAACTCGGTCACCGACGGCCGCGAGACCCGCGAGGAGAACCGGCGGCTGCTGGCGGACAGCTGGAGCGTCACCGACTCGGCGAGCTGGTGGGAGCAGATGGAGGCGCTGCTCAAGGGCGAGAACTGCGATCCGGCGATCCAGGTCGTCCTCGACCAGCGCGGCGACGACGGTGACCGGCGGGCCTGGCACGCCGCCATCGGCGCGTGGTGCCGCGACCGGGAGATCTCTCCCGAGACGATACGGCGGCTCGTCGCGCTGGCCGACCGGATCGCGCGGTACGAGGAGCGGTTCCGGGCCGACGGCCTGCTGGCGCCGGACGCGCGCGTCGACAGCGTCCTCGGGTACGACTTCGGACGCGCGGTCAACATGGCCCGCTGGGGCCTGCACGCCGGATACGTCGACCACGAGACGGCCCAGGGGTGCGTGCTGAGGGCCGCCGAGCTGGCGCGCCGCGTCTACTCGTCGTGGCCGTCGTTCTCGGCGGGCTACGTGCTGGGGCGGATGCTGCGATTCGACGACGGCGAGTTCGGCGACTGGTACGCGCGTTCCCTGACCGGTCACCGCATCCTCACGCAGGACCCCGCCAGCCCGTGGCGGAAGCTCGCCTGGGGTTAGTCCTCGCGCGGGCGGCGCCGCCACCGCGACCAGGCGGCGGTGAGCGCCGCCGACTCGTCCTCGTCGAGCAGATGCGGGGCGCCCACGGCCAGCGCGGCGCCCAGCAGCGCCAGGCACGCCCCGTGCCAGGCACCGGCGAGCATCTCCTCGGTTTCGCCGTCGTCCTCCACCACCTCGACGCCCGGGCGTCCGCGCAGGCGGGCGCTCTCGTGCACCGCGTGCGACACCGCGCTCAGCCCCGATCCCACGGGCGACCCCGACGGCCCGGCACCCGGGATCCGCAGCACCCCCTCGTGCGCATCGCCGAGGTAGGGGCCGGGGTTCGGCTGCGTCGCGAGCCACCTGTCCCAGGCCGCGCCGTAGGCGGAGGCGGTATGCGGGTGGCGGGCGGCGGCGAGACGTTCGGCGTCGTCCTGGGTGAGGTCCTTCGCCGCGTCGATCACCTCGGCGACGCGGCCGCCGTGCGGGCCGAACACGGTCGCCACGGGAATCTCCTCGACCACGCGCACGGCGGCCGCACGGGTGTAACTCGCCGACGGCGGCAACTCGCCGTCGGCCCGCGCGATGGCGGCGCGCGCCTCGGCCGTGTCGGGTTCGACGACCTCGACGCGCCACAGCCGTCCGGGCCACCGCCAGATCGGGAGGCCCTCCAGGGATCGCTGCACGACGATCCACGGCGGCCGCGGCGCGGGGAGCGTCACGCGGCGTCCCGGCGCGGCCCCGGCCATGGGACCGGGATCCGCGTCGGGCACGTAGACGAAGCCCCGGATCACGCGGCGACGGCCGCGTCGATGTCGTCGAGGATCGCCCGCTTGCCGTCCTCGTCCAGGAAGGACGCGGTGACGGCGTTGCGCGCCAGGCCCGCAAGCTCGGCGCGGCCCAGCCCGAACACCTCGGCGGCCACGCGGTACTCGCCGGTGAGGGTGGTGTCGAACATCGGCGGGTCGTCGCTGTTCAGCGTGACGAACAGGCCCTGCTCCAGCATCGCCGGCAGCGGGTGCTCGGCCAGGTCGCCGACCTGGCCGGTGCGCAGGTTGGACGTGGGGCACACCTCCAGCGGGATCTGGCGCTCGCGCAGCAGGTCCATCAGCCGCGGGTCCTGGACGCAGCTGATGCCGTGGCCGATGCGTTCGGCGCCCAGGCCCTCGACGACCTCCCAGATGGTCTCCGGCCCGGTCATCTCGCCGCCGTGCGGGACGCTGTGCAGCCCCGCGTCGCGGGCGGCGCGGAACGCCGCGCGGAAGTCGTCCCGGTAGGGCGGGCGCATCTGCTCGACGCCGCCGATGCCGAAGCCCACCAGCGCCTGCGGCGCGTGCTTGACGGCGTGCTCGGCCGTGGCGGCGGCGCCGTCGGCGCCGAACTCGCCCGGGATGTCGAAGATGTAGGCGACGCGGATGCCGTGCTCGTCGCGGGCCCGCCGCGCGGCCTCGTCCAGGGCCTCGGTGACGGCGGGCATCGCCATGCCCATCCGCTGGTGCGTGTAGGGGGTGACGGTCAGCTCGACGTAGCGGGCGTTCTGCGCGGCCAGGTCGCGGGCGGCGCCCAGCACCAGGGTGGCGACGTCGTCGGGCGTGCGGACGAGGCTGGACACCGCCTCGTACACCTGCGCGAAGTGCGGGAAGTCGCGGAAGCGGTAGAAGGCGCGCAGCTCGTCCTCGCTGGTGGGGACGGGGCCTTCGGGGTGGCGGCGGGCCAGCTCCAGGACGGTCGGCAGGGACGCCGAGCCGACCAGGTGCACGTGGAGCTCGACCTTGGGAAGGGCGTCGATGAACGTTTCGATGGGCGTGGTTCCGTTGGGCACGGGGGCGACGCTAACAGGGCCGTCACCAGCCGCGACAGCGGATTTCCGGGTATCTGACACGATCATGTCAGAAACGGCTGCGGCAGGATGGAGGCATGCGCGCGTCCCGGCTGATCTCACTGGTGCTGCTGCTGCAGGCGCGGGAGACGATGACGGCCGCCGAGCTGGCCCGCGAGCTGGAGGTGTCGGAGCGCACCGTCTACCGCGACATGGAGGCGCTGTCGGCGGCCGGGGTGCCGGTGTACGCCGAGCAGGGCAGGAACGGCGGCTACCGGCTGGTCGGCGGGTACCGGACGCGGCTGACCGGGCTGAGCCGGGAGGAGGCCGAGGCGCTGTTCCTGGCCGGGCTGCCCGGCCCGGCCGGTGACATGGGCCTGGCCGACGCGGTCGCCGCCGCCGAGCTGAAGGTGCTGGCCGCGCTGCCGGCCACGCTGCGCGACGCGCCGCTGCGCGCGGGCCAGCGCTTCCACCTGGACGCCCCCGGCTGGTTCGGCGACGCCGAGCCGCCGCCGCTGCTTCGCGACCTGGCGCAGGCCGTGTGGCGGGACGAGGCCGTCGAGCTGCGCTACCGCCGCGGCCGCGAGGTCACCCGGACGCTGCACCCGTACGGCCTGGTCCTGAAGAACGGCGTGTGGTACCTGGTCGCGCGGGTCGCGGACGGGCCGGGCCCGGGGCCGTACCGGACGTACCGCGTCGACCGGATCGTGGCGGTGCGGGCGCTCGGTGAGACGTTCCCGCGCGACGGGGACTTCGACCTGGCCGGCCACTGGGCTGGCCAGGCCGAGGAGTTCCTGCGCTCGATGCTGGGCGAGGAGGTCAGGGTGCGGCTGAGCCCGGCGGGCATGCGGCGGCTGCGGTACACCGTCGAGCCGTACGCGGCGCGCCGGGCCGCCGAGCGGGCCGGGGAGCCCGACGGGCAGGGGTGGGTGACCACCACGCTGCCCGTCGAGTCCCCGGAGGTCGCCGAGAGCGAGCTGATGCGCCTGGGCCCGGAGGTGGAGGTGCTGGATCCGCCGGAGCTGCGCGAACGCATGGCCCACAACGCGGCCCGGCTGGCCGCGCTCTACCGGTAGCCGGTGACGTCGGCGGGCCGGCCCGCCCACTGGACCTCGCGAAGGTACCGCCAGGCGTCCGGGCGGCTGCCGTCCACGTCGGTGAACCCGTACACCTGGGCCAGGCCGCCGCTGGACAGCGACCGACCGTTCCAGCGGGCCCGGTCGGGGTCGGTGGCCAGCGCGACGACGGCGCGTCCCACATAGGCCGGGGACTCGGAGATCGCGAAGTGCGGATCGACCTTCGCGCCGTCCCGCCAGGTGTCCTCGGTGACGCGTTGACCAGGATGTCCAGGCGGCCGTGGTCGGCGTCGATGCGCCGGACCAGCGCGGCGACCCGGTCGGGTTCCAGGTGGTCGACGGCGACCGCGACGCCCTCGCCGCCCGCGGCGGTGACGAGCTCCGCGGTCTCCTCGATGGTCTCGGGGCGGTCCATCTCGGACCGCCGTTCACGGGTGGTGCGGCCGGTGACGTAGACGGTGGCTCCCGCGGCGCCGAGTTCGACGGCGACGCCTCGCCCGGCGCCGCGGGTGCCCCCGGCCACCAGCGCGACCTTGCCCGACAGTGCTCCCGCCCGCGCGTCGGCGTCCGTGTCCGGTGCCGTGTCCGGTGCCAGGTTCGGTTCCTTGTTCATGAACCCGATGCCGGCGGGGATAACCTGACAGGCGATGTCAGGCATTCGGCCGGATCTCGGCGGGGCCGATCACGCGGGTGGAGGGGTTACGGTTCGAGGGGTCGTGGCTCGGCGGCGCTAGACGTTGAAGATGCTGACGCCGCCGGGGCCGACGAGCAGGCCCACGATGATGAGCGCGATACCGAAGATCAGGTCGCGCCGGGCGATGAGGACATAGATTCCGGCGATCACCAGGATCACCGCGATGAGCCAGAGCAATGTGACCATGCACGCGGGGTCCCCCACGCAGGACGGACCAAACACGCGAAACCGACGTGTCGGACATTTGCCCAGGTAATAGGCATATACCGCAGGTGCGTTCTGGACGGAGGGGGCGAACCCCCTCCGGCCGGGGATAACGCAGCGGCACCCGCGCCGGAAAACTCGACACGCGTGCGCCGCTCCGCCAGTATCCCGTCTCAGAACGCGGTTCGGACAGGCCCCAGGGGACTATTTCCACCGGACCGATTAGCCCTCCGGGGCCATCCGAAAGAACTCCCCCGGCCGTCCCGGCGTCCCGCCCGGCTCGGGGCGCCGCCCGGCTCAGCGCGGCGCGCGGCTCAGCGCGGGTCGCGGCGGCACAGGCGCAGCACGTTGGCGACGATGCGGTGACCGGCCCGCCCCTGCGCGGTGAGGATCGACTCGGGGTGGAACTGCACCGCCCAGCGCCGCCGCTCCGGGTCCTCGATCGCCATGACCACGTCGCCGGTCAGCGCCGTCACCTGGAATCCCTTCACCCGCTCGGGCGTGCTGTGCAGGGAGTGGTAGCGGGCCGCGGTGAACTCGTCCGGCAGTCCCTCCAGCAGCTCGCCCCCGGCCACCTTGACCGTTCCGGGCTTGCCGTGCGCGGGCTCGGGCAGCAGCGACAGCTCGCCGCCCTGGTGCTCGACCATCGCCTGCAGGCCCAGGCACACGCCGAACACCGGCAGTCCGCGCTCGTCCAGGGCGTCCAGCAGCGCGGCGGTGGCGAAGTCCTCGGGACGGCCGGGGCCGGGTGACAGCACCACCAGGTCGGGGGCGTGCTCGTCCAGCAGGCGCGGCGGGAAGCCGTGCCGCAGCGTGACCACCTCGGCGCCCTGCTGGCGGAAGTAGTCGGCCAGGGTGTTGACGAACGAGTCCTCGTGGTCGACCAGCAGCACCTTCAGCCCCTCCCCGGCCCGCTCCGGCGCGGGCTCGGCGGCTGCGGCCGCGGCGGCCTGCGGGTCCTGGGAGGCGGCCAGCGCCTGCAGCAGCGCGCTCGCCTTCAGGTGCGTCTCGCGTTCCTCCTCCTCCGGGACGGAGTCGTACAGCAGGGTCGCACCGGCCCGCACCGTGGCGACGCCGTCGCGGATCTGCGCGGTGCGCAGCGTCAGGCCGGTGTTCATCGACCCGTCGAAGCCGACGAACCCGACCGCGCCGCCGTACCAGCGGCGCGGCGAGTCCTCGTGGTCCTCGATGAACTGCATCGCCCACGTCTTGGGCGCCCCGGTGACCGTGACGGCCCACATGTGCGTGAGGAAGGCGTCGAAGGCGTCGAACCCGGGCCGCAGCCGTCCCTCGATGTGGTCGACGGTGTGGATCAGCCGCGAGTACAGCTCGATCTGCCGCCGGCCCAGCACCCGGACGCTGCCGGGCACGCAGACGCGCGACTTGTCGTTGCGGTCGACGTCGGTGCACATGGTCAGCTCGGACTCGTCCTTGGCCGACGCCAGGATGGTGCGGATCTGCTCGGCGTCCTCCAGCGGGTCCTGGCCGCGGCGGATCGTCCCGGCGATCGGGCAGGTCTCCACGCGGTCGCCGGTCACCCGCACGAACATCTCGGGGGACGCCCCCACCAGGTACTCGCCCTCGCCCAGGTTGAACATGAACTCGTAGGGCGCCGGGTTGGTCTCGCGCAGCCGTTCGAAGAACGCGGCGGGCGAGTGGCAGCGGCCGAACATGGCGTGCCCGGGCGTCACCTCGAACAGGTCGCCGCGGACGAACTTCTCCTTGGCCTCCCGCACCATCCGCGCGTACACGCCGGGGACGGGCTGGGGCGGCAGCTCGGCGGGAGCGTCCGGGACGGGGGTCGGCGGGGTCAGGCGCGGCAGCCCGGCGGTGCCGCGGCCGTCGACCTCGAAGTCGTAGGCCAGCCGGTGCTGGGTCTCCCGCTTGCGGTCCACGACGATCATCTCGTCGGCCAGGTGCAGGACGAGGTCGCGCTGGTCGGCGGGCCGCCGATGGCGCAGGCGCAGCGGCTCGAACTGCAGCGACAGGTCGTAGCCGAACGCGCCCCACAGCCCCAGGTGCGGGTCGTCGCAGCGCAGCAGGTCGACGACGGCGCGCAGCGCGGTGAACACCGTCGGCTGGCGGCTGCGCTCCTCCTCGGTGAAGAACTCCTCGGTGGGCGGGACGAACACCGCGAACCGCCGGTCCCCCTCGTCGGCGGTCACGGTGCCGGTGCCGCGCAGCGCGGCCGCCAGCGCCGGGAGCAGCACGCGCCCGCGGTCGTTGAGCGCGCGCGCCTCGACCTCGCGGCCACGGGCGACGATCTCCACGCACGGGTCGATGTAGGCCATGTGCCAGCGGCTGTAGCGGCCGGGATACTCCATGCCGGAGCTGAGCACGCCGCCGCGCCGCTCACCCACCGCCTCGACGAGGGTGTTGAGCACCTCGGACTTGCGTTCGGCCTCGACCGGCGTAGCCGTACGGGTCACCCGTACACCCCCGGCCGTCACGAACCGACTGGTCTGCGCTTGCTGTGAGACGGTGTCCACCCGGGTGGCCCTTCGCGTGTCGGGCCCTCATCCGCGAGACGACGAAACGACCGCCGGATGAGGGCGGTCGCCTGGAAGTCAACGTCAACGAACCGGCGCCGCCTCAGCGGCGCCACCACCAGCGGCGGCTCGGGCACACACTCACCGCCGTGGTGGCGGTGAACGGGTGACCGTGGCCGGATCGCATAATGGCGAGCTTACCGGGCCGTCTCGCGCCCGGCCAACCGTCCCGGCGCGCCGCGGTGATCGCCACGCACGGCACGGGGTGATCGCCACGCGCGGCGCGCACCGCGCACGGCGGCCGGCCGCACCGTCTCACCACCCGCCTGACCTGGGCTCTCGCCCCGGGCTCCCCGGCCGGGCCCGGTATTCGCGGCCGTGACCGGCGCCGTGGCCGCGCCGAGGCGCGCACCCGCTCCCTGACATGGGATTTCGCTCCTGGATCGCTCCATACACTCGTGCCGTCGCCGAGATCAGCCTGTGACCGACGCCGGGGTAGGCTCCGGCACCGCCCCTGACGCCGGACCGTCTCATCATGCGAGACGACTCCGGTGACGCCCCTGTGACGAGGAGGCTCCCTTGTCCGCACAGACCCCTCCGCCTGAGCGCGGAACCGACCGCAGCCCGTGGAACTGGCTGCTGCTTCCCGCGGTCGTGGTGCCGCTGCTGACGTTCCTGTTCAACCGTGACGAGCCCCGCCTGTTCGGCTTTCCCGCCTTCTACTGGGTGCAGATGGCCTTCATCCTGCTCGGCGTGGCCTGCACCACGGTCGTCTATCGCATGACGCGCCGGAGGGACTGAACGATGTCGACCGATCACCTCACCGAGCTGATCATCTTCGCCGCGTTGTTCCTGCTGGTCAGCGGGATGGGTTTCGTCGCGGCGCGGTGGCGGCGACCGCAGACCATGGACAGCCTGGACGAGTGGGGCCTCGGCGGCCGCAACTTCGGCGGCTGGATCACCTGGTTCCTGGTCGGCGGCGACCTGTACACCGCCTACACCTTCGTCGCGGTGCCCGCGCTGGTGTTCGGGGCGGGCGCCGCCGGTTTCTACGCCGTCCCGTACACCGTGGTGGTCTATCCGCTGGTGTTCCTGGTGCTGATCCGGCTGTGGTCGGTGTCGCACGTGCACGGCTTCGTCACCCCGGCCGACTTCGTCCGGGCCCGGTTCGGCTCGCCCACCCTGGCGCTGGCCATCGCGGTCACCGGGATCGTGGCGACCATGCCGTACATCGCGCTGCAGCTGGTGGGCATCGAGGCGGTGCTCAAGGCGATGGGGATCAACGGCCACCTGCCGATCATCATCGCGTTCGGCATCCTGGCCGCCTACACCTACCAGTCCGGCCTGCGCGCGCCCGCGCTGATCGCGTTCGTCAAGGACGTGCTGATCTACCTGGTGATCATCGTCGCGGTGCTGTACATCCCGGCCAAGCTCGGCGGCTGGGGCGACATCTTCGACTCGGCGCAGGCCAAGTTCGCCAAGACCCCGGCGCCCAGCGACGGGATCCTGCTGGACGGCACCAACCAGCTCAACTACGCCATGCTGGCGCTGGGCTCGGCGCTGGCGCTGTTCCTGTACCCGCACAGCATCACCGGCATCCTGGCCGCCCGTAACCGCGACACCATCAAGCGGAACATGTCGGCACTGCCCGCCTACAGCTTCGTGCTCGGCCTGATCGCGCTGCTGGGCTTCATGGCCATCGCCGCCGGGGTCAAGCCGATCACCACCGACGGCAAGGCCGACACCAACACCGTGGTGCCGGTGCTGTTCGACCACATGTTCCCCAGCTGGTTCACCGGGATCGCCTTCGCCGCCGTGGGCATCGGCGCGCTGGTGCCCGCCGCGATCATGTCGATCGCCGCGGCCAACCTGTTCACCCGCAACATCTACAAGGAGTACATCCGGCCGGACGCCACCGACAAGCAGGAGGCCACGGTCAGCAAGCTGGTCTCGCTGATCGTCAAGGTCGGCGCGGTGGCCTGCATCCTGCTGCTGGACCCCGAGTTCTCCATCGACCTGCAGCTGATCGGCGGTGTGATCATCCTGCAGACGCTGCCCGCGGTGGGCCTCGGCCTGTTCACCCGCTGGTTCCATCGCGGCGGCCTGGTCGCCGGCTGGGCGGCGGGCCTGGCCACCGGGCTGTGGATGCTGTACCAGATCCCCAACCCGGCCAAGGGCAAGGAGCACTTCGGCGGCTCGGCCTTCAAGCTGAGCGACTTCGGCCTGGACACCAAGATGACGATCTACGTGGGCGTGGTGGCGCTGGCGGTCAACCTGGTGGTGGCCGTGGCGGGCACGCTGGTGTGCCGCGCCGCCAAGCTGGCCGACGGCACCGACATCACGCGCGAGGCCGACTACACCGCCGACGAGGGCGACCCCAAGGTCAAGGAGCTGGACCTGAGCGCCAGCACCTGATCCCCAGCCCTGCCCGACGGGCACCTGGATCCGACGGCCCGGCCGCCGCGTGGCGGCCGGGCCGTTCGCGCGTCCGGGGGGGTCGGCCGCCGCCGGCCGGCGGGACGCGCGGACGGACGCACCAGCCGGATCTCCCCGGTGGACGTTCCCGCCCGGCGGATCGGCTAGAGCCGACAAAGATCCGTTCATACCTCCCCCATACGGAAAGTGGCGGAGCGTCTCCAGGGAAGCACCCTCCGTATTCGAATCCACGGACCTTTGGAGGGAAGGGTGCGCGCGACAAACGCCGTCCGCACGACTCTGGCGATGGGCGCCATGCTGTGCGGAACCGTCCCGACCATCTCGGCCGCTCCGGCCGCCCACGCCGACGGCCTGGCGATCGAGCCTGCCGTCGCCCGTCCCGGCCAGCGGGTCACCGTGGCCGGCAACTGCGGTGACGTCGACAACCTCGTCCAGGTGACCGGCGCGGCGCGCGGCGCGGGCGCGGTGCGGGACGGCTGGTTCGAGATCAAGGCCCTGGTGATCGAGGCGGATCCGGGCCGGCACACGCTCGAGGCCAAGTGCGCGACGTCCAAGAAGTCCCACGCCGGCCGGTTCGAGGTCCGCAAGCAGGGCCTCAAGCAGGACGAGAAGGACGACGGCCCCGGGCCGGACGGCGGGTTCGGCCATGGGCCAGGGCCGGACGACGGCTACGGACGCGACGGTTTCGGTCGTGACGGCGGCTTCGGGCGCGACGACGGCTTCGGTCGTGACGGCGGCTTCGGACGCGATGACGGCTTCGGACGCGACGACGGCTGGGGCGGCAAGCACGAGGGCGGCGGCAAGTTCGGCCAAGAGAAGCTGTGGATCAACCCCGGAGGCGGCGGCCCGGGCGGCGGTCCCGGCGGCGGTCCGGGCGGGGGGCCGGGCGGTGGTCCCGGCGGCGGTCCGGGCGGCGGTCCCGGCGGTGGCCCGGGCGGTGGCCCGGGTGGTGGCCCGGGTGGTGGCCCCGGCCCCGGGCCCGGCCCGGGCCCCGGTGGCGAGCAGGGCCGCCAGCCGCGCGGCTGGGCCGAGACCGGAGGCGGCGGCACCCAGGGCTCCGACGCTCCGTGGCTGCCCACCGGGGTGGTGCTGCTGGTCGCGGCTGCCGGGATCGGCGGGACGGCGCTGATGCGTTCCCGGGCCCGTGGGCGGGCGTGACCGCGGCGGTTACGCCGTCGCGGCCGTGCTGGCGGTCGTGGGCGCGCTGGCGGTCGGGAACGGGGTGCGGAGCAACGTCTCCGCGTCCGCGCCCTACCGCGACTACGGCGGCCCGCGCGTGCTCTGGAAGATCCCCGACGGATCGGCGGCGCCGTCGTCGCCGCCGGTCCGCGTCGAGATCCCCGCCATCGGGGTGCGCGCCCGGGTGACGCCGGTCGGCCAGAAGGCCAACGGCATGGTGGAGGTGCCGCCGTTCGAGCACTCCGACCGCGCCGGCTGGTACCGGCACGGCCCGTCCCCCGGCAGCCGGGGGGCGGCCGTGCTGCTGGGCCACTACGACGACAAGCGCGGTCCCGCCGTGTTCTACCGGCTGCACGAGCTGAAGCCCGGCTCGCTCGTACGGGTGACGCGGCGGGACGGGCGAACGCTGACGTTCCGCGTGGACGCCAAGGAGCAGGTGCCGAAGACGCGGTTCCCCGGCAAACGCGTGTACGGGAACGTGCGGTACGCCGGGCTGCGCCTGGTGACCTGCGGCGGCGCCTACGACCGCAAGGAGCGGTCCTACCGCGACAACATCATCGTCTACGCGCACATGGTGAAAAAGCGCTGACGCCGCCCAGCCGTTCGACGTCCGCCCGCCCTCCCCGGTGAACGACCGGTTGCGGCCGTCCCGCCAGAGCCGGGCGCCCGGGGAGGGCGGCGGCGCGGTCAGGTGCGGCCGTAGGCGTCCTCGAGGCGTTCGATGTCGTCCTCGTCGAAGTGCCCGAACGCGATCTCGAGCACGCGCACCGCCGGGCCGGACGAACCGAGCCGGTGCGTCTGCCCCGCCCGGATGAACACGCGCTCGCCCACCTCCGGCAGCAGGCGCCGCCCGTCCACCTCGAACACCGCGCCCGGGTCGAGCGCGACCCACAGCTCGTCGCGGTGCCGGTGCCGCTGCAGGCTGAGCCGCTGGCCCGGCGCCACGTGGATCACCTTCACCGTGGACGCCTCGTTGTGGGTGAAGCGCTCGAAGCTTCCCCAGGGCCGCCGGTCCACCTCGACCGGCGGCTCGTCCCGCGGCCCGGTCTCGACGGTCGCGGGCGCCTCGGACACTGTCCCTTCAGTCAACGCTCACCTCAGCCTTGTCAGCCATCGTCGTGCGAACCCTCCTGGGCAAGGTCGTATCCGGCGGCGGCGGGCAGCCCGCCGAGGATCAGGTCCACCAGGGCGTCGACCACCACCTCGCGCGGCACCTCGTCGGCGTGGTCCAGCCACCAGTCCCCCGCGGTCTGCACCATGCCGACGACCGCGTGCCCCCACACGTAGGCGCGGGTGCGGTCCCGCAGCCGCCCCTCGGCGATCATGACCTCGGCCAGCTCCCGGCTCACCTCGCGGATCATCGTGCTCATCGCGCTGTGCGTGGACGGGTCCTCGGCGCTGGCGCGGTGCATGAGGAACCGGTAGAGGGCCAGGTTCTTGGAGATGACCGCCAGGTAGGTGTCGATGGTGGAACGGGTGCGGGCGCGCACCGAGTCGGACCGGGAGAACTCCTCCCGGATGCCCTCGATCAGCTTGAGCGTGTGCCGTTCGGCCAGCGCCCGGTACAGCCCGCTCTTGTCGCCGAAGTGCCGGTACAGGATGGGCTTGCTGATCCCCGCCTCGGCCGCGATCGCGGCCATGGACGCCTCGGGGCCCTCCCGCTGGATGACCCGGTCGGCCGCTTCGAGCAGGGCACGCCGACGATCGGGGTCGCGCCGCGTCCCCCGCCCCGTCGTCTCCCGCGTCACCATGTCGAGAACGGTACGCTACCGGGTCGCACGTCCCGTGCCTGCATCGGTGCACCGCCGTACTCCTCCCGCCACCGGTCTCCCGCGCACGACGGGGGCCGGCGCCTCTGCACCGACGCCGGCCCGGTCTTCGGGTGTGCGCTCACATGGCCGCCGCCACGGGCGCCTTCTCCAGCCAGGCCTCGTCCCAGGTCCGGCGGTCGATCTTGCCGGTCTGCGGCAGGCTCTTGAACTTCTGCAGCTCTTTGCAGATCGTCTCGGTCTGCGGGCCGAAGTCGCCGTCGACCTCGAGTTGCGGCCAGCCGCGGTTGTTCACCTGCCGCTGCCACTTCCGGACGTCCTTGTTGTTCATGTCGCCCTTCTCCAGGGTGCGGCCGGGCGCCTGCGGCGGCTCGGTGCTCCGGGCCTCCCAGGCGGCCTTCCAGGTGATGGGGCCGACGATGCCGTCCTCCTCCAGGCCGTGTTCCATCTGGAAGTTGGCGCACAGGCGTTTGCTCTCCGGTCCGTAGATGCCGTCGACGGTGATGTGCCAGCCGCGATCCCTCATCTGCTGCTGCCACGGCCTGACGGTGGCCGTCTGGGTGGGCGGCGGGAAGCTCAGCGGCGGCGGCTGGAATGACGGTGCCGTCATGCGTTCCTCCTCAGGTCGAGGTGGTGGCGCGCCCGAGGACGGGCCGCGCCACACCCGCAGGTGATCACTGCGTCCGTTTTGCGTGACCTCTCCGGAAATGAGGCCGCACTTCCAACGCACCACGGGGCGACAGGGGATGTCCACTTTCATGACGCATTTTGACGACTGTCTTAACCAGGCATGACCGGCTTCGTCCGAAGCAGGCCATACCGGATGACGGACGTCAGTTTCGTGAGTTTTCAACCCCGAGCGGCCGCGTTCTCGGCAAGGGCGCCGCCCGACTCGCCGGAGCACCGCATCAGCGCACATATAGGCCAAAAGAGACCCACGATTCCGGAGCCGCTTCGTCCTCGCACAGCCCCGACACGTGTGCGACCGGCCACGGCCGTCCCCCGTCATGGGAGAGCCCGCGCCGCCCGGCCCTCACGGAAGGCCAGGCGGCGCGGGCGTGCTCGCCTCGGCCCGGCACGCGTGCGGCGGCCGGCCCCTACCGGATCGGCAGCCCGGTGACGGCGCGGCCGATGACCAGACGCTGGATCTCGCTGGTGCCCTCGAAGATCGTGAAGATCTTGGAGTCGCGGTGCATGCGCTCCACCGGGTACTCGCGGGTGTAGCCGTTGCCGCCGAGGATCTGGATGGCCTCCTCGGTGACGCGCACGGCCGTCTCGCTGGCCATCAGCTTGGCCATGGACCCCTCGGCGTTGGTGAAGTCGTGGCCGGCGCGCGCCATCCACGCGGCCCGCCACACCAGCAGCCGGGCGGCGTCGATCCGGGTCTTCATGTCGGCCAGCTTGAACGCGATGGCCTGGAACTCGCCGATCTTCTTGCCGAACTGCTCGCGCTCGCGCGCGTACTGCAGGGCGTAGTCGTAGGCGGCGCGGGCCACGCCCAGCGCCATCGCGCCCACGGCCGGGCGGGTGGTCTCGAACGTCTTGAGCGCGGCCTGGCCCTTGGTGCTCTTGCCCTCGCGGACCCGGGCGATGCGCTCGTCGAAGCGCTCCTTGCCGCCGACGATGAGCCCGCCGGGGACGCGCACGTCGTCCAGGATCACCTCGGCGGTGTGCGAGGCGCGGATGCCGTGCTTGCGGAACTTCTGGCCCTGCCGCAGCCCGGGGGTGTTCGGCGGGACGATGAAGCTGGCCTGGCCGCGCGAGCCCAGTTCCGGGTACACCGAGGCGACGACCACGTGCACGTCGGCGATGCCGCCGTTGGTGGCCCAGGTCTTGGTGCCGTTGAGCACCCACTCGTCCTTGGCCTCGTCGTAGACCGCGCGGGTGCGGATGGCGCCCACGTCGCTGCCGGCGTCGGGCTCGGAGGCGCAGAACGCGCCCAGCCGCACGTCGTCGGGCGTGCCGAACATCTGCGGCACCCACTCGCCGACCTGGTCGGGGGTGCCGACGGCGGCGATCGACGCGGCCGCCAGGCCGGTGCCCACGATCGACAGCGCGATGCCCGCGTCGCCCCAGAACAGCTCCTCGAACGCGACCGGGATGCCCAGGCCGGTCGGCTCCAGCCACTGGGTGGCGAAGAAGTCCAGCGAGTACAGGCCGACCTTGGACGCCTCCTGGATGATCGGCCAGGGGGTCTCCTCGCGCTCGTCCCACTCCTCGGCGGCCGGGCGCACCACGTCCCGGGCGAACTCGTGCACCCAGTCCCGGACCTCGCGGACGTCCTCGCCGGGTTCCAGGGAGAACGGTGCGGCCTCGGTGCTCGTCATATTATTGACCCTTTCTCCAATATCATCTGTTACCAACGGTAGCACCTTTGGGTTACCACCGGTAACACCCGTGGCCGGACTCACACCGGCGGATGACCCGCGCCATCGCGACGCCGTGAGCGGCGAGGGAAAGGGTCCTCGCGGAGCCAGGAGAAGACAAGAGCACACGGAACCGGCGTCCGCCACCCGGCCGGTGGCGGACGCCGGTTCCGAAGACGCCGGTTTCTCGGGCGCCCGGGTCAGGAGAGCAGGGAGCGCCGTCCCTCGGCGTACTCGGGGATCTCGATCATGGGCGGGCGCTCCCCCACGCCGACGTCGCTGACCCGCACGTCGTGCCCGTCGGCGCCGCGCCGGAACTGGGTGAGCGCGGTGGCGGGGGCCTCCAGCGGCAGCATCCGGCCGTGCCGCTGCAGCCGCGACCACGCGGTGAGCATGATCTGCCCGGACATGGCGCCCAGCGCCTCGGTGGTCTGGTGGGCGTGCACCCGCCGGCCCAGGTCGACCTGCGCGATCGCGTCCAGGCCCGCCTGCTGGAACACATCCAGCAGCAGCCCGAGCTCCACGCCGTAGCCGGTGACGAACGGCAGCCGCTCCAGCAGCGCCCGCCGCCCGGCGTACTCGCCGCCCAGCGGCTGCATCACCCCGGCCAGCAGCGGCCAGTGCAGGTTGATCAGCGGGCGGGCGACCAGCTCGGTGACCCGGCCGCCGCCGCCCTCGACCGGGCGGTCCCCGGTGAGCAGCGGACGGTCGTAGCAGCCCTTGACGTAGCCCACGGCGGGATCGGTGAGCAGCGGGCCGAGCAGCCCGGTGACGTAGGACGAGGTGAAGCCGCGCAGGTCGGCGTCCACGAAGACGATCACGTCCCCGGAGGTGACGGCCAGCGACTTCCACAGCGCCTCGCCCTTGCCGGACATGCGGCCGTGCTCGGGCAGCACCGAGTCCTGGGCCACCACGTCGGCGCCCGCGGCGGCCGCCACGTCGGCGGTCCGGTCGGTCGACCGGGAGTCGATCACCACGATCTCGTCCACCAGCGGCGCCCGTTCGACCAGGTCCTCTCGGATGGCGGTGACGATCGCGCCGACCGTCGCCTCCTCGTCGCGCGCGGGCAGCACGACGCTGATCCGGGTGCCGCCCTTGGCGGCGAGCAGGGTCTCCAGCGGCCACTGCGCCGACACGCTGGTCCGGCGGCGCAGCCACGACGCGACCTCAGGCAGCACGCGTTCTCCCTTCCGCAGGCCGTCTCGGTGTCGCGGAGGGCGGTCCCCCACCCTCCGGGCGGACCCCGGCGAAGGCGTCCACTGACCTGCAGAACGCCAGCTCATCGCAGTTCATTCGCCGGTGGAACACCCGCACGGCAGTCGACCCGAAGAGTTAACAGCCCGACAACACATCGGTCATTCGGCGGCGTGGCGGTCGAGGAACGTGTAGACGTCCGCCTCGTCCACGCCGGGGAACGCGCCGGGCGGCAGCACCGACAGCACGTGCGAGTGCGCCCGCGCCGACGGCCAGGCCATGCCCTCCCAGCGCTCGGCCAGCTCGGCGGGCGGACGCTGGCAGCAGTCGCCGTCCGGGCAGGCGGAACGGTGCCGGTTGGTGGTCTCCCGGCCGCGGAACCAGCGCGAGTCCTCGTACCGCACGCCCAGCGTGATCGCGAAGTCGCGCTCGTGGCTGGGGTCGATGTGCGACAGGCACCAGTAGGTGCCCTTGGGCGTGTCGGTGTACTGGTAGTAGACGGAGAACCGGTCGGCGGCCTGGAACACGTGGCGGCCCGCCCACTGGCGGCACATCCGCTGCCCCTCGATCGCGCCGGTCTCGTCCTGCGGGAACACCAGGCCGTCGTTGGCGTACGCCTTGTAGATGGTGCCGTTCTCGTCGTTCTTGGTGAAGTGCAGCTGCAGGTCCAGGTGGTGGGTGGCCATGTTCGTGAAGCGGTGCGCGGCCATCTCGTAGGACACCGAGAACACGTCGGCCAGGTCCTCCACCGACAGCTCCCGGGCCGCCTTGGCCTCCTGCAGGAACGGCACGACCGAACGCTCGGGCACCAGCACGGCGGCGCCGAAGTAGTTGGCCTCCACCCGCTGGCGCAGGAAGTCGCCGAAGTCGCGGGGCACCTCGTGGTCGAGCGCGATGTGCCCGAGCGTCTGCAGCAGGATCGTGCGGGGGGTGTGCATGCCGAGCTGCTCGCGCTCCAGGTAGATGCGCCGGTTGCGCAGGTCGGTGATCGACCGGACCGACCGCGGCAGGTCCTGGACGTACCGCAGCTCGAACCCGAAGTGGCTCACCAGCGCCATCAGCACGCCCTGGGACACCGCGCCGCCCCGGTAGCCGACCGCGTCCAGGGTCTGGGCGGCGGCATGCTCGATCTCGCCGAAGTAGTTGCCGCGCTCGTGCATCTGGCGGCGCAGCTCGGCGTTGGCCTTGCGCGCCTCCTCGGGGCTGGCGGTGGGCTTGGTGCGGCTGCGCCGCAGCTCCCCGTACAGCGTGAGGATGTGCTCGATCACCTCGTTGGGCAGCCGCTTGCTGACCTTGAGGTGGGACAGGCCGAGCGACCGGTACAGCGGGTCGCGCTGCGCCTCCTCCAGGGCGATCTCCAGCTGGGCGCGGCGGCTGGGCGGCTGGCGGCGCAGCAGCTCCTCCACCGGCACCTCCAGGGCGGCGGCCAGCGCCTGCAGCAGCGACAGCTTGGGCTCGCGCCGTCCGTTCTCCAGCAGGGACAGCTGGGACGGGGCGCGCCCGACCCGGTCGCCGAGGTCCGACAGCGTCATGCCCCGGGCCCTGCGCAGATGGCGCAGCCGCTGCCCGAACGTCACGAGGTCTACGTCGCTCGTCAAGTTGAGAGGTTCTTCTGACCGCAAGGTCGTCATGGCTTCATGTTAGCGAAAAATCGCCACATCTTCTGTTACTCGCCGGTTCATCTGGGCGGGACGCCGTGGGCATAGTCGAGACAAGCACCCAGGGGACGACACGGAAGGGCAAGATCATGAGCGACAGTCGCCTCAAGGGCGCCGCCGAGGAGCTCCAGCGCAGGTGGGAGACCGACGACCGGTGGAAGGGCGTCGAGCGCACCTACACCGCCGAGGACGTGATCAGGCTGCGCGGCTCGATCCACGAGGAGCACACCCTGGCCCGCCTCGGCGCCGAGCGCCTGTGGAAGCTGCTGCACGAGGAGGACTACGTCCACGCCCTCGGCGCGCTCACCGGCATGCAGGCCGTCCAGCAGGTCAAGGCGGGGCTGAAGGCGATCTACCTGTCCGGCTGGCAGGTCGCCGCCGACGCCAACCTGGCCGGGCAGACCTACCCCGACCAGAGCATCTACCCGGCCAACTCGGTGCCCGCCGTGGTCCGCCGGATCAACAACGCGCTCATGCGCGCCGACCAGGTCCAGTGGTCGGAGGGCTCGGGCGACGTGCACTACCTGGCCCCGATCGTGGCCGACGCCGAGGCCGGCTTCGGCGGCGTGCTGAACGCCTTCGAGCTGATGAAGGGCATGATCGCCGCCGGTGCCGCGGGCGTGCACTGGGAGGACCAGCTGGCCTCCGAGAAGAAGTGCGGCCACCTGGGCGGCAAGGTGCTCGTCCCGACCTCCCAGCACATCAAGACGCTCAACACCGCCCGGCTGGCGGCCGACATCGAGGACGTCCCCTCCCTGATCATCGCGCGGACCGACGCCGAGGCCGCGACCCTGATCACCACGGACGTCGACGAGCGCGACCGCGAGTTCATCACCGGCGAGCGCACCGCCGAGGGCTTCTACCGCGTCCGCAACGGCATCGAGCCCTGCATCGCCCGCGCCAAGGCCTACGCGCCGTACTCCGACCTGATCTGGATGGAGACCGGCACGCCCGACCTGGAGCAGGCCCGCCGGTTCGCCGAGGCGGTCAAGGCCGAGTACCCCGACCAGATGCTCGCCTACAACTGCTCGCCGTCGTTCAACTGGAAGAAGCACCTGGACGACGCCACCATCGCCAAGTTCCAGCGCGAACTGGGGCACATGGGCTTCAAGTTCCAGTTCATCACCCTGGCGGGCTTCCACGCGCTCAACTACGGCATGTTCGACCTGGCGCACGGCTACGCCCGCGAGGGCATGACCGCCTACGTCGACCTGCAGGAGCGCGAGTTCGCCGCGGTGGAGCGGGGCTTCACGGCCGTCAAGCACCAGCGCGAGGCCGGCACCGGCTACTTCGACCTGGTCAGCACCGCCATCAACCCCGACTCCTCCACCACCGCCCTGAAGGGCTCCACCGAGGAGCAGCAGTTCCACTGAGCAGCCACGTGGGGGGCGACCCCCACACCCCCGTCAGTCGGCCAAACGGTCCTCGCTCCGTAGGACTCCGCTGCGGCCACAGCACCACGTGGGGGACGACCCCCACACCCCCGTCAGTCGGCCAAGCGGTCCTCGCTCCGTAGGACTCCGCTGCGGCCGTTTGGCCTCCTCGGGATCCTTGTCTCGCCCCTGGGATCCCGTCTCGATGGTCCTCAGTCCGCGTAAGGCTCACCGCTGAGGACCGGGCCGGCTCCGCCGGCGCGTAGAAGGCCCCTCCGTTCCTACACCCGGAGGGGCCTTCTCGTTCGCCTTCGCACGTCCGGGAACCGTGAGCTCGTCTCACGGTTCTTTCGCATGACCGGAAGTGAGCACATGGCCCGCGACATCTCGACTTCGATCCCTCTTGGCGTCAGGGTGGGCAGGCACTGTCGATCTTTTGAGCCCGCTTCACGAGAGGGGATTCCGACGATGGCGTCGCGCACCACCTCGCGCCTGCTGCCCATCGCGGTCGCCGCGGCCTGCGTGGCCGCGCTGGTACCGGCGGCGAGCGCCGCAGCCTCCGGCGGGGGCCGCTTCACCCCGGGCGCCCCCGGCGTCGGCGACGAGTACTTCCCGCTGGAGGGCAACGGCGGGTACGACGTCCGGCACTACGCGCTGGACCTCGCCTACGACCCCGACCACGACCAGCTGGACGGCACCGTGACGATCACCGCGCGGGCCACCCAGAACCTGTCGAGGTTCGACCTGGACCTGTCGGGGATGCACGTGAGCAAGGTCAGGGTGAACCGGTCCACGGCGAGGTTCACCCGCAACGGCCAGGAACTCGTCATCACGCCGCGGCGCGGCCTGCCCAAGGGCGGCACCTTCACCGTCGCCGTCACCTACGGCGGCGTCCCCCAGACCATCGTCGGTTCGCCCATCGTGTTCGGGTCGCCGTACGGGTTCCTGCACACTCCCGACGGCGCGTTCGTCGGCGGTGAGCCCAACGGCGCCTCGACGTGGTTCCCCTCCAACGACCACCCCAGCGACAAGGCGACGTTCGACTACGCCATCACCGTCCCCAAGGGGCTCGGGGCCATCGCCAACGGCGTGCTCAAGGGGCAGAAGGACCGCAAGGCCGTCTTCAGCAGGCGGCCCGCGCCGATCGAGGCCACCACGTTCAGGTGGCACGAGAACAGCCCGATGGCCACGTACCTGACGACCATCGACATCGGCAGGTGGGACGTGAAGACGGGCCGGACGCCGCTCGGCACGCCCAACTACACCGCCGTCGACCCCGAGCTCCTCAAGACGCAGCCGAACGCGGTCGGCTTCTTCTTCGACACCACCAGCGAGGCCACCGACCTGTGGACCAGGACGTGGGGCCCCTACCCGTTCAACACCACCGGCGCCATCGCCGACGACGCCCGCTACGAAGGCCAGCCGCTCGGGTTCTCCCTGGAGACGCAGGGCAAGCCGGTGTACTCGGCGGTCCGCAACACCTCGACCATCGCGCACGAGCTGGCGCACCAGTGGTTCGGCGACAGCGTCAGCCCGGCCCGCTGGAAGGACATCTGGCTGAACGAGAGCTTCGCCACCTGGTCGCAGCTGTACTGGAACGAGCTGCACGGCGGGACCAAGGTCGCCGACGCGGTGCGGGCGACCTACAACGCCCGGCCGTACCCCGACCCGGCGGGCTCGCCCTGGTGGTCGGTCGTGATCGCCGATCCCCAGCGCGACACCATGTTCAACAATCGCGTCTACAACGGCGGCGCCATGGTGCTGCAGTTCCTGCGTGAACGGATCGGCGACGAGAAGTTCTTCGCGCTGCTGCGCACGTGGGTGGCCCGGCACAGGTACGGCAACGCCACCACCGAGCAGTTCACCGCGCTCGCCGAGCGGGTGTCCGGCCAGGACCTGGGCGCGTTCTTCCGCACCTGGATCTACTCGCCCGGCAAGCCTCCGCTGCCGTAGCGAACCCGACATCCACCGAAAAATGGCATGCGGCCCCACCCCTCCCTTAGTAGCGTGACCCACGATCACGAACGGGGAGGGGTGACGCCGGCTCATGGCCAGGCTCAACCAGATCATCGCCGTGGAGAAGGGCGTCAAGTCGCGCACGCAGCGGGAGCTGGCCGACGCCTACCACGAGCTGCAGAAGCCCGCGCTGCTGTCCGGTATATCCCGCACCTACCGGCCGCGCGACGACGAGGGCGAGACGCTGCCGCCCGAGTCGACCAAGGTGCAGGTCAAGGCCGAGGACGTGCTGCGCGAGGCGGCCCGGTCGCTGACCCGGCTGTTCGACGTCGTCGCCACCAAGGACTGGGCCAACTGCGACGCCCGCGCGGACGTGGTGGTCGACGGGCGGACGATCCTGTCCGGCGTGCCGGTGACGTACCTGCTGTTCCTGGAGAAGCAGCTCGCCGAGCTGCACACGCTCATCGGCCGCCTGCCGGTGCTGGACGCCGCCGAGACCTGGACGTTCGACGAGGGCCAGGACGTGTGGCGCAGCGAGCCGGTGGAGACCGCCCGTACCAAGAAGGTCCCGCGCAGCCACGTGCTGTACGAGGCGACCGACAAGCACCCGGCCCAGGTGGAGATGTACCACGAGGACGTCATCGTGGGAACGTGGACGAAGGTGTCGTTCTCGGGCGCCATGCCCGCGCGGCGCGTCAACGAGCTGCGCGACCGGGTGGAGCGCCTGCAGGCGGCGGTCAAGTACGCCCGCGAGGAGGCCAACAACATCGACGTCAGTGACCGCAAGGTGGGCGACGCGGTGTTCGCCTACCTGTTCGGCCGCGACAACTGAAAAAGGCTCCCCCGCTGGAGCGCGGGGGCGCGTCCGGGGCGACCCGGGCGTGAAGCTGAGGATGAGGCTCAGTCTGATTCCACGTGCGGTGACAGCCGGAGGTTCGAATCCTCCCCCGGGTACTCGGGCCCCGGGTAGCTCAGCGGCAGAGCGGCCGTGCGGTTCAAACTCAGACTCTCGCTCCAGAATCAGCACACTCCGCTCATCGCCGGACCGACCGGGGACGGACGGCATTCTCGGTGGCGCCAGTTCGAATCTGGTCCGCGCCTCTCGCGGCGCGGTAGCTCAGCCGGTAGAGCTCGAGAACCTCAGGACTGATCCGTCTCCTTAAACGGCCGGCGTGCGCAGGCGAGCGGAAATCCACCAGGGCCCCGGGGTATGGGTAAACCCCGGGGCCCACCCTTTGTCCCGTCAATTCCGTGGAACGGCCCCATGATCATGCGTAAGCTCTAGGCAAGTGGGCGTTCTTCCGTGGGTTGCGTGGTACGCGTTCCGCCGTCACACCGCCTATCCCCTCAGTTCGGCCGCTGAGGCGGTCACCAACACCGCGTTCGGGTTCATGCGCGCCTGGATCCTGGTGGCGCTGTGGCACGAGCGTCCGGCGCTGGGCGGCTACGACGTCGCCGACGCGATCACGTTCAGCTTCCTGACCCAGGCGCTGATCGGCCCGGTGCAGATCTTCGGCGGCATCGACCTGACCCGGCGGATCCGGGACGGCGACGTGGCGATCGACCTGTACCGGCCGGTGGGCCTGCAGGGCTGGTGGCTGGCCGACGACCTGGGCCGCGCGGCCGGGACGCTGCTGCTGCGCGGCGGGCTGCCGCTGGCGGCGGGCGCGCTGGTGTTCGGGCTGCGGCTGCCCGGCCCGTACGGGGCGGCGGCGTTCGCGGTCTCACTGGCCCTGGCGGTGGTCGTGGGGTTCGGGCTGCGCTACCTGGTGGCGCTGGCGGTGTTCTGGCTGCACGACGACCGGGGACTGAGCGCGGTGGCGCTGGTCCTGTCGCTGTTCTTCTCCGGGATGATCCTGCCGCTGGTGGCGTTCCCGGGCTGGCTGGGCGAGGTCGCGCGGGTCCTGCCGTGGGCGGCGCTGATCCAGGTGCCCGCCGACGTGTTCCTCGGCAAGCACGGCGGAGCGGACCTGGCGGCGGCGCTGGCCTTCCAGGCGGCGTGGGCGGCGGCGCTGCTGGCCGCGGGGCGGCTGCTCACCACGGCGGCGCGGCGGAGGCTGGTGATCCACGGTGGGTGACGGCGCGGGCGGTCTCGCGATCCGCGTGTACGCGCTGCTGGCCTGGACGTGGGTGCGGTCGGCGGCGCAGTACCCGGTGTCGATGACGCTGCTGGGCCTGGCCACGGCGGTGGTGAGCGCGCTGGACGTGCTGGCGATCACGCTGATGTTCGCGCACACGCCGCGCATCGCCGGATTCGACACTCACGAGGTGCTGTTCCTGTACGGCACGAGCGCGCTGTCGTTCGCCGTGGCGGACCTGCTGCTGGGCACCACCGAGCGGCTGGGCCTGCACATCCGGATGGGGACGCTGGACACCATGCTGGTGCGTCCCGTCAGCCCGCTGATCCAGATCGCCACGGAGGACTTCTCGCCGCGCCGGATCGGCAAGCTGCTGCCGGGGATCGTGGTGCTCGTCCTCGCCCTGCCCCGGCTGGAGACCGACTGGACGCCCGGCCGGGTCGCCCTGGTGCCGGTGCTGGTCGCGTCCGGTGTCGCGATCTTCGGGGGGCTGTGGGTGCTGACGGCGTCGGTGCAGTTCCTGCTGGTCGACGGGCACGGCGCCACCAAGGCGGTGACCTACGGCGGGTCGTTCCTCACCCAGTACCCGCTGAACATCTTCGCGCGGGACTTCGTCCGCGGCGTCACGTTCGTGGTGCCGCTGGCGTTCGTGAACTGGCAGCCCGCGCTGTACGTGCTGGACCGGCCCGACCCGCTCGGGCTGCCCGCGGCGTTCCGGTTCGCCTCCCCGCTGGTCGCGGCGCTGGTGTGCGCGCTGGCGGCGGTGGCGTGGCGGGCCGGGCTGCGCCGCTACCGATCGACGGGAAGCTGACCGGGGGAGCCGAGTGCGCATGATCGAGGTCGAGGATGTCACCAAGTCGTTCACCGTCCGCCGCAGGACGGGCCGGTTCCGGCGGAGCCGGGCGCGCGTGCGGGCGGTGGACGGCGTGTCGTTCGGCGTCGAGCCCGGCGAGTTTGTCGGCTACCTGGGGCCCAACGGCGCGGGCAAGTCGACGACCATCAAGATGCTGACGGGCATCCTGACCCCGTCGACGGGCACGGTGCGGGTGTGCGGGCTGGACCCGTCGCGGCAGCGGACCGCGCTGGCCCGCCGGCTGGGCGTGGTGTTCGGGCAGCGCACCACGCTGTGGTGGGACCTGCCGCTGCGCGACAGCCTCACCCTCGTCCGGCACCTGTACCGGGTGGAGGCGGCGGCGTTCCGGTCCCGGCTGGCGGAGCTGACCGCGCTGCTGGAGCTGGGGCCGTTCCTGGACACCCCGGTCCGGCAGCTCAGCCTGGGGCAGCGGATGCGCGGCGACCTGGCGGCCGCGCTGCTGCACGACCCGCGGGTGCTGGTGCTGGACGAGCCGACGATCGGGCTGGACGTGGTGAGCAAGGCGACGGTGCGCGGGTTCCTGGAGCGGCTGAACACCGAGCGCGGCACCACGGTCCTGCTCACCACGCACGACCTGGGCGACATCGAGCGGCTGTGCCGCCGCGTCATGATCGTCGACCATGGGCGGCTGGCCTACGACGGCGGCCTGGCGGGGCTGCGCGACGTCGTCGGCGCCGACCGGCAGCTCGTGGTGGACCTGGCCCGTCCCGCGCCGCCGATCACGCTGCCCGGGGTGGAGGCGGTGCGGGTGGACGGGCCGCGGCAGTGGCTGCGGCTGCCGCGCGAGGCGAACGCGGCGGCCGTGGTGGCGGCGGTCGCCGAGCGGCACGAGGTGGTGGACATCGCGCTGCGGGAGACCGACATCGAGGAGCTGGTGACCCGGCTGTACGGCCGGGCGCGCGACGACCGCGCCCCCAGCCGGTAGGAGGTCGGCCGGTTTCGGGAGCCGGTTCGGTCGTCGGTTCGGGAGTCAGTACGGGGGTCAGTACGGGGGCACGTCGTCGGGACGGCTCGACCAGCGGCGTGGCGCCCAGGTGGGCGCCAGCAGGGCGAAGCCGACCATCGCGTACAGGCCCGAGCCGAGCAGGGTCCGCAGGCCGGCGTCCAGGTCGCCCGCCGGGGGGACGCGGCTCGGCAGGTCGAGGGCGCGCCCCGGGTCGACGAGGAAGTAGGCCGACAGGCCGAGCAGCACCAGTGCCGGGACGAGCGACACCAGCGGCGAGGCCCAGCGCGCGACGATGACGACGCCCGCCATCAGGCCGACCGCGGCCAGCAGCGCGAAGGACCCGTGGATGCGGGTGCGGTCGGTGATGTCCTGCCCGGCCACGTCGAACGACCGGGCGGCCTGCGCGTACCCCCAGGCCGCCCCGTACAGCAGCGCCGGGGTGAGCACGACGCCGAGCAGCAGTCCGAACGCATGACGCATCGCACATCACATCCTTCGGACGGCCCGCGGGGGCGGGCCGATGGACGCCCGTACCGCCCCATCACACCACGCACATCCGTAACGGCGCATCAGGTCCGTCTCTCCCCCACGGAGAACGGTGTCCGATATTCCGGTATCCGCACACCCCAACGGGGGTGTTCGTTTTGACGCTGTACGGCGGGGCATCTGGCGGTGCATCCGTTCCGACCTCAGTGGAAGGATGAGACATGTCGACCGCAGTGATGGTCGTCATCGCCGTCGTCGCCGTCGCCGTGCTGGCCGGCGCCGGGTTCCTGGCCTGGACGCTGGCGCGCACCCGGCGGCTGCGGCGCAGATTCGGCCCCGAGTACGACCGCGCCGTCGAACGGCACGGTGGTCGCGCGGCCGCCGAGCGCGAGCTGCTGGCGCGCGAGCAGCGGCACCAGGAACTGGAGCTGCGCGAGCTCGACCCGCACCGGCGCGAGCAGTACCGGCAGCAGTGGACGCGGGTGCAGGAGCAGTTCGTGGACGCCCCCGAGGCGGCCGTCGAGCAGGCCGACCGGCTGGTCACCGAGGTGATGGGCGAACGCGGCTATCCGACCCGCGACTTCGACGAGAAGGTCGCGCACCTGTCGGTGGAGCACGGCCGGACGCTGGACCACTACCGGCGCGGTCACGCCATCAGCACCCGCGCGGCGCACAGGCAGGCGTCCACCGAGGATCTGCGGCAGGCCATGGTGCACTACCGGGCGCTGTTCGAGGACCTGCTGGCCGTCCCCGACACCGAGCGCCACGCCGCCCAGCCCCGCACCCCGGACGGGCACGCTCCCGGGCACCACGCTCCCGGGCACCGCGCTCCGGAGCCCCGCGCCGCGGAGCCGCACGCCGAGGCACACGCGGGCGGCCCCCGAGGCGATGTCCCGCAGGGCGGCCGGCGGATGCCGCGCTCCTGACCGCACACCGCACCCGAGGAGGTGACCAGCATGCCCACCCATCCAGCCGACTCCGCGGACGGCCGGTCGCGCGACGTCCGCGTCGCCGGCGTCCCGCCGCGTCGCACCGAGGCGCCGCGTCACGCCGAGCCGTCCCGCGACGCCGAGCCGATGCCGCACGGCGACCCCCTGCCGCATGCCGCGCCGGCCGCCCGGCCGACGTCCCCCGAGCAGACCGCGCCGACGCGTCCTGACCGGCCGTCTCCCGCGCACGCCGCGCCGACGCGGCCCGAACTGGCCAAGGAGGAGGTGGCGACCCGGTTCCCCGAGCCGAACGCCGACTCCGGCTCCGGCCGTGACGACCGGCTCATGGCCCCGGCGGAGGCGCAGCGCTTCCGCGAGCGCTGGCGCGACGTGCAGGCGAGCTTCGTCGACGACCCCGGGGAGGCCGTGCAGCGCGCCGACCGGCTGGCGGCCGAGGTGGTGGACGCGCTCGGCCAGGCGCTGACCGCGCGCAGGCGCGCGCTGAACGAGCACTGGAACTCCGGCGAGGGCGACACCGAGCGGCTGCGGCGGGCGCTGCGCGACTACCGCGGGCTCGTCGACCGCATCCTCGGCGCCTGACGGCGCCCCTGCCCCGGCCCCGTTACGTCCTCCCGGGGCCCATGGTCCTCGGCCGCCCGTCGTCCCCGCTCGGCGGGCGGCCGACGAAGATCACCGATTCCCCTCCGGGCGCCGTGCCGCCTGTGTACCTTGTGCAACCTGTCCACGGGCCGTGACGGCCCGTCCGCACGAGGGCGCGGCGGGCCCGCCGCCCCGCACGACCCCGGGTGGAGGATTCCGGAATGTCTTCATGGGCCGACCGGCTCGACGAGGCCCTGCGGCGGTGGGACCGCGGCGAGACCGGCGCCGCGGTCGCGCTGCTGCGGGAGGTGGCCGCCTCGGGCGATCCGCAGGCGGCGCCGGAGGCGTCGCACCGGCTGGCCCAGGTGCTGCAGGCCGGGGGCGACCTGGCCGGGGCCCGCGCCGCGCACCGCGCGGTGGTCGACTCCGGACATCCGCTGTTCGCCCAGCGCTCGGCGCTGGCGCTGGGCCTGCTCATGGTCGACGACGAGGAGTGGGCGGCGGCGCACCGCGCGCTGACGCTCGCCTCCGAGGGCGGCGACCCGGAGATCTGCGCCCTGGCCGACACCGCGCTGGGGCACGTGCTGGCGCGGCTCGGCGACCCGGCGGGGGCGCGCGCCGCGCTGGAACGCGCGGCCCGGTCCACCGACCCCGAGGTCGCCGAGCTCGCCGGGCGGCTGGGCGCGTCCGCCGCCAGCCTGGACGCCGCGCTCGACCCGGAGACGGCGCGGGCGGCGCTGGAGCACGCCACCGGCCTCGCCGACCGGGCGGACCGGGGCGACGAGGAGGCGGCGGGCGAGGCCGAGGCCGTCTTCCGGCATCTGCTGACGTGCGGCGACGCCGAGGTGATGGCGTCGGCCGCGTTCGGGCTGCACGACCTGCTCGTCGCCCGCGGGCGGTACGCGGCGGCGCGCGAGGCCGTCGAGCACGCGGTGGCGGTCGGCCGCCCCGAAGACCTGCCCGTCGCGTACCGGCTGCTCGGCGCGGTGCTGACCGAGCTGGGCGAGTACGCCGAGGCGCGTGAGGCGTACCGGCGCGCCGCGCAGGACGCCCGCCCCGAGCACCGGCTTCCCGCACTGGTCGAGGAGGGCAGGCTGGCGTCCCGGCTGGGCGACGACGACGCCGCCGCGGCGATCTTCCACCGGGTGATCGCGGCCGGGCACGACGAGCACGCGCTGCGCGCGCGGGCCTGCCTCGCGCACCTGCACACCGAGGCGGGCCGGACGGACGAGGCGCTGGCCGCCTGGCGCGCCGTGCTGGAGGACGAGGCGCAGGACGACGACGGGTACGCCGAACAGGCCGTCCTCGCCCTGGCCGCGCTGCTGCGCCGGGTGGAGGACGGGTCGCCCGAGCACGCGGCGGTGCTGGACGCCGTGCGGATCGCCGCCGACCATCGCGACCCCGACGTGGCGTACCGGGCGCGGCTGCTGCAGGCGCACGCCGCCGTCCGCGCGCCGCTGTCCGATCCGGACGCCGAACGGGCCGTCCAGGACACCGACCGGGGCCTGGACCTGCTGCGCGACGGCGACCTGGCCGGGGCGCGGCGGCTGCTGCGCCGCGCCGTCGACTCCGGCACCGGGGAGGTCGCGCTGCGCGCGGAGGTGTCGCTGGCGCTGCTGGAGCTGGGCGAGGGCGACGCCGACCAGGCCGAGGAGCTGCTGGCGCACGTCGCCGAGGCGGGCGACGTGCAGCTGACGCTGCTGGCCACGGTGTACCTGCACGCGCTGCGGTCCCCGCTGGGGGCGCGGCATCCGGTGCTGCGCGGCCCGGTGGACCACCAGCGCCTCGGCCGCGAGCTGGGCGTGGCGAGCTGGCAGGAGGCCGCCGCGGACGGCGACGCGGCCGCGGCGGCGCCGGCCAAGGCGATGCTGGCGCAGCTGCTCGGCGGCCTCGGGCTGGACCTGGCCACGACGGCGCGGATGTACCAGGAGGTCATCGACTCCGGCGACCCGCTGGCGTTGTCGTACGCCGTGCTGGCCTACGAGGAGCCGCTCGTCCACCAGGGCCGCCGGGACGAGGCCGTCACGCTGCTGCGCCGGGCGCACCGCGAAGGGCACCCGCTGCTGGCTCCGTGGGCGGCGCTGCGGCTGGGGTGCAGGCTCGCCGAAGGCGACGACGACCTGCCCGAGGCGCGCCGCGCGCTGGAGGCGGCCCTCGCCGGTCCCCCGGCCGTGCGGGACGAGGCCGCCGGCGCGCTGCTGGGCGTGCTGGAACGGCTGGACGACCTGCCGGCGATGTGCGCGCTGTACGAACGCGTCATCGCCGAGGCGGTGGCCGCGGACGACGCCGGGCGCGCGGCCCGGCACGCGTGGCTGCTGGGCCTGACCCTCGTCCGCACGGACGACCCGGCCGCGGCCCGCGAGGCGTTCGCGCGGGTCCCGCAGGACGATCCGCAACTGGCGTTGTGCGGGCTGTATGCGCGCCTGCTGCTGGACGGTGACTTCGACGCCGCCGTCCGCGCCCTCATCCCCGTCCAGGCGTACGGCGACGACGACCCGCGCTACTGGATGGCCACCCGGCTGGCCCTGGAATGCGCGCACGCCTGGCAGCGCGCCGGTGACACGGCGTCCGCCGACGCGGCGCTGTCCCTGGTGCTGGCCGCCGGGCATCCCGAGTACGAGCAGGAGACGGCGGGCTACCTGGGCGCGCTGCGGCGCGAGGCGGGCGACCTGCGCGGCGCCGTCACCGCGTGGCGGCGCGCGGCCGCCACCGGGGACAACCTGTGGATCGCGGGGTTCGCCCTGCACGGCGTCGGCTGCTGCCTGCACGACCTGGGCGATCCGGACGGCGCCGCCGAGGCGTTCCGGCGCGTGCTGGAAGGCGAGCGGGCGCGCGACGGCGAGCCGGAGGAGCACGTGCTCGACGCCGCGCGCCGGCTCGGCGAGATCCTGGCCGGTCAGAACCGCGCCGACGAGGCCCGCGAGATCCTCGACCGGTTCTTCGGGGACGCCGCGCCGCTCCTGCTGGGCGCGGCGCTGGACGCGGCCGGGCACCACACCGAGGCGGCGGCCGTGCTGCGGGAGACCGCCGCCGATCCGCACTCGCCGGCGGCCGCGGTCGCCGCGTTCAACCTCGGTCACTCGCTGGCCCGGGCGGGGGACGTGGACGGCGCCGCCGAGGCGTTCGAACGCGCCGCCGTCGACGGGTCGAAGGTCGCCGGGCACGCGCTGGTCGCGCTGGGCGACCACCTGCGGGAGGCGGGCGACGACGCGGGGGCGCGCGCGGCGTTCGAGCGCGCCGCCCGCGACGCCGACGAGACCGTCGCGCGGCGGGCGCGGCGGCGGCTCGGCACCGCCACCGCGCTGGACCGGGCCTGGCTGCTGCTCACCGACGACGCCGACCGCGAGGGCGCGCTGGCGGCCTTCACCGAGGTTCACGGCTCGGCCGACCTGGCCCGCCTCACCGTCGCCCTGCACGATGGGGACGTGGAGGCGGCGCGCCGCCCGGCCGAACGTCTCGCCGGTGACGACCGGGCCTACGACCTCGTCCTGCGGACCGCGCACGAGCTGGACGCCGCCGGGCAGGCCGGCGAGGCGGCGAAGCTGTACGAGCTGGCCGTGGCGTCCGGCGGTCCCCGGCACGCCGGCTGGGCGCTGCTCGGGCTGGCGGCGCAGGCCGCCGACCGCGCCGACGTCGCCGAGGCCGAGCGGCTGTGCCTGCGGGTCACCGCCCACGACGATCCGGAGCTGGCGGGCACGGCCTGGGACAACCTGCGCGTTCTGCGGCTGCGCCGCGACGACGTGCCCGCCGCGGTGCAGGCCGCGCGCCGGGCCGTGGAGTGCGGCCGGCCGCCCGTGGTGACCCGGGCGGGACGCTGGCTGGCCGACGTCCTGGAGGAGAACGGCGACCTGGACGGCGCGCGGGAGGTGCTCACCCGCGCCGCCGCCGTCGACGACCCCGGCGCGACGGCCGCCCTGCGCGCGCTGGTGCTGCTCCTGCAGCGGCAGGGCGACGACGAGGCGCTGGCGGAGGCGGCCGGGCGGGCGATCGACGGCGGCGACCCGGAGACGGTCGCGGTGGCGTACTCGGCGCTGGCCTACGCGCGCCGCGCCCGCGGTGACGACGCGGGGGCGGCCGAGCTGCTGCGGCGCGCGATCGCCGAGGGCGACCCGGAGTCCGCCGCCGTGTTCCGGCTCGACCTGGCCGGCCTGCTCAGGGACGGGGGCGACCGGGACGCGGCGCTGCGCGAGTACGAGACGGCGCTGCGTTCCGGCGAGCCGGTCGCCGTCGCCATGGGCGGGACCCTGCTCGGCGAATGGCTGCACGAGGAGGGCGACCTGGCGGGGGCCGCCGGGGCGTTCGCCGCCGCCGCGGCGGTGGACGCCGAGCCCGGGTCCCGGCTGGCCGACTGGACGCGGGGGGCGATGAACCACCTGTCGGCCATCGCGCGCCAGGCGGACGAGGCCGGCGACCACGGCACGGCCGCGCACGCGCTGACGCTGGCGGCACGGGCCGGCGCGTACGACGACGCGGTGCAGGCGGCCAGGACCTTCGCCGACGCGCACGCGGCCGGCGGCGACGTGGACACCGCGCGCCGCTACCTGGAGGCGGCCGTCGGGTTCGACCCCGCCCGGGCGCCGGCGCGCCGCGCCGACCTGGCGG
Organism: Actinomadura miaoliensis; assembly: GCF_039536785.1. Classification (NCBI taxonomy): domain Bacteria; kingdom Bacillati; phylum Actinomycetota; class Actinomycetes; order Streptosporangiales; family Thermomonosporaceae; genus Actinomadura; species Actinomadura miaoliensis. The sequence goes on along the minus strand of NZ_BAAAZG010000057.1, from coordinate 9,611 downwards.
CCGTGCTGGCCGCCGGCGGCGAGGTGGACGAGGCCCGCGCCATCCTGACGGAACTGCAGGACGACGAGGACGCCGACGTCCGCGTGAACGCGGGCATCGAGCTCGTCAGGCTGCTGATCCGCGCCGGGGACGAGGACGCCGCGTACGCGGTGGCCCGGCGCCAGTCGCAGGACGCCGGCAGCCCCGTCGCGTCCATGATGCTCGGCCTGCTCGGGCACCTGCAGCTGGGGCGGGGCGAGCACGAGGAGGCCCTGCGCACGCTGCGCGCCGCCGCCGACGACGACCGGCCGCTTTCGGTGTTCCTGCTGGCCCAGACGCTGGAGGAGCAGGGCGAGGTCGCCGAGGCCCGGGACGTCTACCGGCGGCTGGCCGAAGGCGGCGACCCCGAGTTCGCGGCCCGGGCGATGGTCGCGCTGGGGCAGACGTACCACGACGAGGACGAGACGCAGGCCCGCCGGTGGTACCTGCGCGCGGTCGACACCGGCGACGCCGATCTGTCCCCGACCGCGGCGATGTATCTGGGCGCGCTGGGCAAGCGGGCGCGCGACTTCGACGCCGCGCTGCCGTGGTACCAGCGCGTCATCGACGCGGGCCACTGCGACGCGGGGCTGGCGGCGGCGCATCTGGGCGAGCTGTGCTACTGGCTGGGCGACCGGGACGGCGCCGTCCGCTACTACGAGCTGACGCTGTCCCTGACCGACCTGCCCGACCTGGTGGCCGAGGCCGCCTACCGGCTCGGCGAGATCCGGCACCGCGACGGCGACCTGCCCGCCGCGCGCACGGCGCTGCTGCGCGCGCTGGAGACCGAGGACGCCACGTTCGCCCCGCAGGCCCGCGCCCTGCTGTCCCGGCTGCCCTGACGGCACGCCCGCGGGGCCCGCCCCGGGCTGGCCCGCGGCACCGCGAGGAAGGAATACTGAACCTCATTCGGTACCGCTGCCAAGGAGGATCCAGGGTGTCCGACTACACCATGACGATCGATGGCGAGGCCGTCTCCGCACCGGGCACGTTCGGGGTGGTCAATCCCGCCACCGGCGAGGTGGCCGCGCAGGCCCCGGACTGCACGCGCGAGCAGCTCGACCGGGCCATGGCCGCGGCGCGGGCCGCGCTGCCGGCCTGGCGCCGCGACGAGGCGGTCCGCCGCAAGGCGCTGCAGGCGGCCGCGGACCTGCTGTTCGCCCGGTCGGAGGAGATCGGCAGGATCATCACCCTGGAGCAGGGCAAGCCGCTCAAGGACGCCACCACCGAGGTGATCGGCGCGGGGGTGTGGCTGAAGTACTTCGCCGACCTGGAGCTGCCCCGGGAGGTGATCCAGGACGACGACGCCGCGCTGGTGGAGGTGGTGCGCCGTCCGCTGGGCGTGGTGGCCGCCATCACCCCGTGGAACTTCCCGCTGCTGCTGGCGACCTGGAAGCTGGTGCCCGCGCTGCTGGCCGGGAACACCATGGTGCTCAAGCCGTCCCCGTTCACGCCGCTGTCCAGCCTGCGGCTCGGCGAGGTGCTGCGGGACGTGCTGCCGCCCGGCGTGCTCAACGTGGTGACCGGCGGCGACGAGCTGGGCGCCTGGATGACCGCGCACGAGACGCCCCGCAAGATCAGCTTCACCGGCAGCGTGGCCACCGGCAAGCGGGTGGCGGCGGCGGCCGCGCCCGACCTCAAGCGGGTCACCCTGGAGCTGGGCGGCAACGACCCGGCGATCCTGCTCGACGACGCCGACCCGGCCGCCGTCGCCGACCGGCTGTTCGGCGCGGCGTTCGCCAACAACGGCCAGGTCTGCTCGGCGATCAAGCGGGTGTACGCGCCCGAGAGCCTCTACGACGACGTGGTGGAGGCGCTGGCCGCCAAGGCCCGCGCCGCCCGGGTCGGCGACGGCATGACCGAGGGCGTCGAGTACGGGCCGGTCAACAACGCGCCGCAGTACGAGCGGGTCAAGGAGCTGGTCGCCGACGCGCTGTCGGGCGGCGCGCGCGCCGCCGCGGGCGGCGGGCCGGTCGACGGGCCCGGCTACTTCTTCGAGCCGACCATCCTGGCCGACGTGTCCGACGGCACCCGCATCGTGGACGAGGAGCAGTTCGGCCCGGCGCTGCCGGTCGTGAAGTACCGCGACCTGGACGAGGCGATCGCCCGCGCCAACGGCACCCACTTCGGCCTGTCCGGCTCGGTGTGGGGCGCCGACGCCGACCGCGCCGCCGACGTCGCCGCCCAGCTGGAATGCGGCACCGCCTGGGTCAACACGCACCTGGCGCTCGCCCCCCACCAGCCGTTCGGCGGGTTCAAGTGGAGCGGCGTGGGCGTGGAGAACGGCCCGTGGGGCCTGTACGGGTTCACCGAGATCCAGGTGATCCACCGCTCCAAGCGCTGACGCGGAGAGCCCCCGGCGTGCGAGGCCCCCGGACACGCCGGGGGTCTCCTGTCGTTCTTGTCCCCTTATGTCGGTGGATACGGTTTCGCTCCAAGAAAGTGACCTTTCAACCTCTGGTGGGCGCCTGCCCGGATGCGAGACTCTCTGCCCGGGATATGCACAGCGCCGACCATGTGGAGGGGCCGCATGCAGACGTGGGACGTCATGCGCCAGGACGACAACGGCAACGAGTTCCACGTCGCCGCGCACGACTCGCGGATAGCGGCCCTGGCGCAGGTGCTGGCCCTGGAGAGCGGCGTGCCGCACAAGCAGATGTACTGGGTGTCCGGCCCGCCCGGCCCGGTCGTGCGCACCAACCGCGACCTGTACCTGCACTTCCTGCACCTGGGGCAGGAGGCGCGCGCGGCATCCTGGTCGCTGTCGGCGTTCCTGCGGGCGCTGTGGAAGGTCAGCGCCCCGCTCAGCGACCGCGAGTCCCTCGCCCCCGACGACGTCGCGGCCATGTTCTCCGCCGCGTCCACCACCCCGCCGCCCGACTACGACCCGGCGTGGAGCACCAAGGACCTGTCGCTGCCGGGTGACGAACCGCGCGGCCACGCCGACTGGGAGCGCGTCATCCTGTCCCAGCTCGCCGACCTGGAGGACTTCCTGGCCGCGCCGCCCGGCCCGCACGCCCGCTTCGGCGTGGACGCGCCGCGCCCGCCCGGCTCCGGACGCCGCGCCACCCCGGCCCGCTGGTACAACTTCGACCCGGCGACCTATCTGGAGTGCGCGGTCGCCGGAAGCCTCGGCGGCTGGGACGCCGCGGACGGCGCCCGCGTCCCCCTGTCCACCGGGTCCGGCGACGCGGCGGCCCGCTCGTACGTGCGGCCCCTCACCTCCATGTCGTGGGCGGACCTGGCACGCATCGCCGTCTGCGGGCAGATCTACGAGTAGCCGCCGCCCGGGGCGGTCCCGTCGGAGGGTTCTCGGGCACGCTCCTGTCGGGGGCGGTTCTGTCGGGGGCGGATGCGACACTGGCGCCGTGCACGGCAGGCCGGTCGTCATCAAGGACGCGGGCGGTTGGTGGCGCGCCACCGCGCCGCCCCACCCCGCCCTGCGCCCGTTCCTGCGCCGGTACGAGGGCTACTGGGAGTACGGCGCCTTCCCCGCCACCGTGCGCACCCTGCCCCTCCCCGCCGCCGTCGTGATCGTCAACCTCGGCGCGCCGATGGAGCTGGACGTCCCCGGCGACGGCTCGGGCGGCCACACCTCGTTCGTGGCGGGCATGCAGGACGGTCACGGCGCCTACCGGCACGCGGGCGGGCTGCGGGGCGTCCAGCTCGACATCACCCCGCTCGGCGCCTACACGCTGCTCGGCGTCCCCATGGCGCGGCTGACCAACGCGGCCGTCGAGCTGGCCGACCTGCTGGGCCCGGGCACGGCGTCGTTCGTCGGCCGCCTCGCCGAGACCCCCGCCTGGGCCGACCGGTTCGACCTGCTGGACGAGCTGCTACTGCGCCGTCTGGGCACCGGTCCCTCCCCCGCGCCCGAGGTGCGCCGCGCCTGGGAGCTGCTCACCGCGTCCGGCGGCGCCGTCCCGGTGGCCGACCTCGCCGGCGAGGTCGGCTGGAGCCGCAAGCACCTCAACGACCGGTTCAAGCAGCAGGTCGGCCTGCCGCCCAAGGTCATGGGCCGGATCCTGCGCTTCCACCGCGCCCTGGGCATGATGACCCGCCATCCGCGGCGTCCCTGGGCCGACGTCGCCCACGCCTGCGGCTACTACGACCAGCCCCACCTCATCCGCGAGTTCCGCGCCCTGGCGGGCTGCACCCCCACCGACCTGCTCGCCGCCCAGGCCACCGTCTCCCTGACCACCACCAGTCCCAACCCCTGACCGAGGCATGGTTTACCGGCGACGGCGGGCGGGGCGACGATCGGAGTGTGCGCCTGATGCTGCTCGGGGTCGGCACGGCGGGCTCGACGAGGTTCGCGCCCGCCGGGCTGCTGGTCGAGTACGGGCGCACGCACGTCGGTTTCGACGGCGGCCCGGGGTCGGAGCCGCCGGAGACCGTCCAGGCGTGGCTGGTGCGCCGCCGGGACGACGCCGTCTACCCCGAGCTGTGCCGGATCGCCGGCGACAGCGGCATGCCGCATCCGGCCGTCGCCTCGTTCAGGCACGGGGCGCTGCACGTGGAGCCGCTGCCGCTCCCGGGGGACGCGCCGGTCGGCTACCGGATAGCGGCGGGCCACCACACGGCGGTCTGGGCGCCCGAGTGCCGGGGGCTGCCGCTGTGGGCCGAGGACGCCGACCTCGTCTTCGCCGGGACGCCCGGGATGCGGCAGACCGTCGAGGCGGCACGGCGGCTCGCGGTGCGCAGACTCGTGTTCGCCCGCCTGGACGAGGAGGCGTGCGCGGCGATGGACGCGGGCAGGGGCCCGCCGTTCGGCGAGTGGGGCGTGGAAGGCGGCCGGTACCGCATGTGACGGCCCGCGCACGCGGCCGCGACGTCCCGCCTCCGTTCGCGTCTCATCCCACCGGGTTCACCCGGAACTGGCGGCCACGGCCTCGAACACCTTCATGTCGGCGTCCCAGTCGGTGCCGGGGCGGGGCCAGTGCACGGCGATGTCGGTGATGCCGAGCTCGGCGTAGGCTCCGGCGAGGTCGGCGAACGCCTCGGCCGAGCGCAGCCACGGCTCGTGGGTGAAGCCGGTCAGGAACAGCCGCCGCAGCTCGGCGGGGTCGCGTCCCTCGGCGGCGCACGCCTCGTCCAGGCGGGCGAGCTGGTCGCGCACGGTCGCGCGCGGGTCGTCGGCGTCGCCCGCGGTGGTGACCCACATCGCGCCGTACCGGGCGGCCAGCCGCATGCCGCGCGGGCCGGTGGCGGCGATCGCGAACGGCACCCGGGGCCGCTGCACGCAGCCGGGCTCGGTCAGCACCTCCCGCGCCGAGTAGTACGTGCCGGTGAAGGTGGTCTCCGGGCCGCGCAGCACCAGGTCGAGCAGCCGCACCCACTCCTCGAACCGCGACGCGCGTTCGCGCGGCGACCAGTCGGGGCCGCCGAGGATGCCCGCGTCGGACCGGCGGGTGCCGCCGCCCGCGCCGATGCCGACGGTGAGCCGTCCCCCGCTGACGTGGTCGATCGTCTTGATCGCGTGCGCGGTCGGCACGGGATGCCGGAAGTTCGGCGAGGTGACGAGCGTGCCGAGCCGGATGCGGGAGGTGACGGCCGCGGCGGCCGCCAGCGTCGTGTACGCGTCGTACCACGGGGTGGTGCCGCGCCACGCGACGTGGTCGTACACCCAGGCCGCCGCGAACCCCAGCTCCTCGGCGCGCCGCCACGTCCGCCCCGCCTCCGGCCACGACGTGGTCGGCCACATCACCGTGCTGATCTGCGGTGTCGTCACCCGCGCTCCCTCCCTGTGCCCCCGCTGCCGAATGTGATCATCCCATGCCGTCGCCGGCGTCCGGCGGGCGACGGGCTCGGTGGCGAGAGCCCGTTCGCACGGCGGCGAGACCGTCCACGCACAGCACGACCTTCCACGCCGGGTGCGCGTGCAGGGTGACCGCGGCGGCCGCGTCCGTGAGCGGGATTGCCGTCCGGCCGGGTCTGGACGGGCGCGGACGCGGTGCGCTTTGGTGGTCGCAGACGAAGGCAAGGAGTCGCCCGTGTCCGAGAACGAGGAGTTCCTCGAGAAGCTGCCGCCGCAGGACCTGATCTTCCGGCTGCCGCCCACCTTCGACAACGTCGAGGACGAGCGCCGGCACCGCAAGGAGCGCCTGGCCGCGGCGCTGCGGCTGTTCGGCAGGTTCGGCTTCGAGGAGGGCGTGGCCGGGCACATCACCGCGCGCGACCCGGAGCACCTCGACCACTTCTGGGTCAACCCGTTCGGGATGTCGTTCAAGCACATCAGGGTCAGCGACCTGATCCTGGTGAACCACGAGGGAAAGGTGGTGGAGGGCCGCTACCCGGTCAACGAGGCGGCGTTCGCCATCCACTCCCAGGTGCACCAGGCCCGTCCCGACGTGGTGGCCGCCGCGCACAGCCACTCGGTGCACGGGCGGGCGCTGTCGGCGCTCGGCCAGAAGCTGGAGCCGATCACCCAGGACGTGTGCGCCTTCTACCAGGACCACGGCCTGTTCGACGACTACACCGGCGTGGTCACCGACCTGGAGGAGGGCAAGCGCATCGCCGCCGCGCTCGGCGGCACCAAGGCGGTCATCCTGCGCAACCACGGCCTGCTCACCGTCGGCGACACCGTCGACGCCGCCGCCTGGTGGTTCATCACCATGGAGCGCTCGTGCCAGGTGCAGCTGCTGGCCAAGGCGGCGGGCCCGGTGGTGCCGATCGAGCACGACAACGCGGTGCTCACCCACCGGCAGATCGGCAACGACCTGGTCGGCTGGATCAACTACCAGCCGCTGTACGACCAGATCACCCGCGAGCAGCCCGACCTGTTCGACTGACCCGGCCGGGAGCCGGCGCGGCCGGGCGGACGCCGGCCCCGTCGCCGCCGCGACGACGACGGGGCCGTCCGCATGCGCTCGGCTCTCGCGCGGGCCTTACCGGCGGGCTTCGACGGCTCCGGCGAAGGCGTCCATGAGGTCGCCGAGCTCGGTCTCCTCGTCGCGGCGGGCCAGGATCGGCTCGGCCAGCTCCGGACGCACCGCCGCCATGCCGGCGGCCACCGACAGCAGGGCGCGGCGCACCTGCCGTTCGGGATGACCGGCCAGCCGCTCCACGACCTGCCGGTAGCGGGGGTCCTCCGGACGGCGCCCACCGGACGCCAAGGCCGGCATGTCGGCCGCCATCAGGCGGTTCAGCCCGCGGACGAGGTCGCGGGGCCCGGCCATGGGCTCGGCCAGCAGCCCCGCCAGGATCTCGTCGACCGGCACGGTCGGCAGCACCGCCGTGACCGCGGCGAACACCTCCTCGGCGGGCTCGGCCTCATCGCCCACGACACAGACGACCCGGGCGCCGAGCTCCGGCGACTCCAGGTAGACGATCTGGGCCGTGTCCCCGGCGCGCCAGACCTGCCGCCCCAGCTCGGAGAACCCGGGGGGCCTGGCGTCGATCCGGTTCCAGCCGCGTGCGGCCGCCAGCGCGTCCAGCGCCTCCCGGTCGGCGTGGTCGGCCAGCACCGCGCCGCGTTCGCCGCCGAACCTCTCGAGGTTCACTCCTCGTCCTCCCCGCCCAGGTCGTCCCAGGTCTCCACCGGGTTCCCCGCGTCGTCCACCATGACCGGGTCGCCGCCGAAGTAGTCCCCGAAGGCGTTGAAGGTGTCCTCGGCGGGCCGGTCGAGCCGTTCCTCGATCTGCGCCAGCAGCTCCGGATCGGTCTCGGTCAGCGCGAGCTCCTGCAGCAGGAACCGGTAGTTGTACCAGCCGGCGATCTGCACCAGGTGGCGGCGCAGGCCGGGCTCGGGCCGGTCGGCGTACTCGCGCAGCCGCATGGTGCGGCGCAGGTCGCCGTGCCACAGCGCCGCCCGGATGCGCAGCGCGCCGCCGACGTGCGTGTCGACCTCCATCTCGTCGGGGTCGACCAGGTCGTCCTCGGCGCAGTAGTCGAACCCGGTGAGCGCGCCCACCACGTCCAGGGGAAGGTCGAGGGGGAAGCTCTCCTCGTGCGTGTCGTTGAGCCGCCGCACCACCGCCTGGTGGGACTTGGGCGAGGGCCGGTACCGCACGGCCGCGCACACGATGCCCTGCGTGTGGATCTCGAACGACAGGTAGGACCGCGAGTGCAGGGTCCGCCACGTCATCGACGGGACGCGGCCGAGCCGCTGCCGCTTGTGCCCGCCGTCGCGGTCGGCGGCGAGCATGTCCAGGGGACGGACGAACTCGACGTCGTCGGCCAGCGGGTCGTCCAGGTGGTCGCTGCCCCACGACTGCGGCTCGACGTACTGCACGAGCGTGTAGTAGCGGTCCAGGTCCAGCCCGTTGATCTCGACGAACGAGCCGTCGTAGACGTTGGGCACCAGCACCTCGTGCCGGAAGCCGAGGAAGCCGCGGGCGAACGAGGTCAGCTCGGCGCGCCGCAGCGCGGGGCGGGGGAACACGCCCTCCAGCGCCTCGGCGACGCCGTCCGCGGTGGGCTCGACGGGGATCCACAACCACGCCGGGTAGAACGAGCCGAGCGCGCACCACAGCCGGTCGGGCTCGGACGGGTCGAGGTACCAGGCGGCCTCGACCTCGTAGCCCATGCCGCGCCGCGCCACCGCCGGGCCGGTGCCCACCAGCACCTTGCCCTCGCGCAGCTCCAGGTCGTCGTCGTCCAGGTGCTCCACGCTCACGGTGCCGGACGACTCGCGGCCGTCCGCGTCGCCGTGCGCGTCGGCGGGCTCCCACTGGTCGGGGGCGCGCCAGTCGATGCCGAGCCGCTCCCCGACCGGGTCGCCGGTCAGGGCCGCCCACCATGCGGGGGGTTGGTTCATGGTCCTCGGGTGGTTCCTTCCGGGAGGGGGTGTCGCGCGGAGGAGCGGCCCCTCCCCCGTTCGACGATCACCGGGTGAACCTATCGACTGGCCGTCCCCCGCCGCCGGGCAATCCGGCAATTCGGCGGCGGGGGCCCGTCTCCGGGACGGCCGGGTCTCAGGACAGCCGGGTCACGGACGTGGGGAGCACCACCTGGCCGGTGACGAACTCGCTCCACAGCCCGAAGCGCAGCCGGGTGCCCGGGCGCGCGGTCGTCTCGGCGAAGCCGACCGTCCGGCCGCCGCGCGCCGTGGTGGCGCCGAACGACAGCTCGAAGCGGGACGTGCCCAGGCGGTCCCGCGGGGGCGTGGGGGTGGGCGGCAGGATCTCGTCCAGGGCCCAGCGGTAGTCCCCGCGGTACGGAGCGGCCACCGGCTCGAAGGTCTGCTCCAGGACCACGCCGGTCGCCGGGATCACCACGAGCACGCCGGGCAGCCTCCCGACCCTGGTGTTGAACGCCTGCACCTCGTGGCGGGAGCCGTCGAGGTAGGTGGCGCGGCCGCCGCCGACCCGCGAGCCGGGCGGGCAGGCGCCGGTGCCCTTCTCCTTGATCGTCTCGTGGGCGCAGGTCGGGAACGCCTGCGGGTTGAAGCCGACCGAGCGGTCGAACAGGAACACGAAGCGGCGGGCCGCGGCCGGGACCTGCCCGGACGCGGTGCGGCTGTGCCGGTCGAACGCGATCGTGACGCTGCGCCCGGCGCCCCTGGTCGCCGTCACCGACAGCGTGTCGAGATTGCGCGGACCGTCCACGTCCGGCTCGTACGGCCGCTGCGGGCCGCCGGGCGCGGGGTCGGG
>NZ_BAAAZG010000056.1:47337-64428 GCF_039536785.1 Actinomadura miaoliensis | reverse complement strand
GCCTCGTCCGGCCCCCCGCCGGCCGGTGGCGCGGCCGGGGCGTCGGCCGCGCGGTCGTCGTCCAGTGTCGTGGTGGGACGGCGGCTCAAGACCGCTCACCTCCGAACTTGCTGAGGCGCAGGTAGAGGATGGAGAAGAACAGCAGGATCAGGAACGCCGCCGTGGTCAGCGCCGAGCCGTAGCCGAACTCGTGCGCGACCGTCGCCTTCTGCGCCACGTACAACGGCAGCGTGGTGGTCTGGTGCGCCGGGCCGCCGCCGGTGAGCGTGTAGAGCAGGTCGACGTTGTTGAACTCCCACACCGCCCGCAGCAGGGTCGCCAGGATGATGGCGTCCTTGAGGTGCGGCAGCGTGATGTGCCAGAACCGCCGCGGCCGGGTGGCGCCGTCCACCGACGCCGCCTCGTACAGGTCCCTGGGGATGCTCTGCAGGTCGGCCAGCAGGAGGATGGCGAAGAACGGCACGCCGCGCCACAGCTCGGTGAGCACGGCGGCGGCGAAGACGCTGCCGGTGTCCGACAGCGGCGACGAGCCGTGCTCGACCAGGCCGAGGTCGGCCAGGTACGGGGTGAAGCCGGTGGTCGGGCTGTAGAGCAGGATCCAGATGCTGGTGGTGAGCACGCCGGAGATCGCCCACGGCGAGAACACCAGCGCCCGCGACAGCGCGCGGCCGACGAACGTCTCGTTCACCAGCAGCGCCAGCGCCAGCCCCAGCACCAGCTGGAATCCGACGGTCGCGGCGACCCACTTGGCGGAGAAGCCGAGGCTCTGCCAGAACAGGTCGTCGCCGAGCATGTCGCGGAAGTTGCCGAGCCCGGCGAACCCGTTGTCCCACGGCTTGGTGATGTTGTAGCGACGCAGGCTGTAGTAGAAGACGCTGGCCACCGGATAGACCAGGAATCCCAGCATCAGCAGCACCGACGGCGCGATCAGCAGGTACGGGGTGCGCGGCCCGCGGGCGGGCCGGCGGCGCCGTCCGCGCCGGGGCGGCGGGGTGCCGCGCCCGGCCGTGGTCGCCTCGGCGATGGCCACGAGCGCCTCCTTACGGGTCGGTCGTTCGGGTCGTCGGGGTCGTGCGGGATGGGGCGTTAGGGATGGGGGCGATCGGGGTGGGGACGGCACGCGCAGGCAGACAGTGAAAGCGCTTACCGCCTGTCCGCACGCCGCCGGTCGCCGCCGGGTCGGGGTGGGTTGGGGGGTCGCGGTGATGTGCCACCGGTCACACAGCAACCGGTTGCAGAAACACTCGCGTCATCCGGACGAAACGTCAAGGGGTCGGCGTGACCCAGATGCGTCGCCCCTGATAAAACGCAGATGACCGGGCCGATGCGGGAGGACGGCTAGCGATCTTCCCTCGTCGGCGCGGTTGACGGACCTGCAATCGTTTGTATTAATGAGGCGTCCAACGCCCAGGAAGGGGAGAGCGTGGCCGTAACGATCCGGGACGTCGCGCGCGCCAGCGGCGTGCACGTCTCCACGGTGTCGCGCACCTTCTCGGCCCCCCACCTGGTCAACGCCGACACGCGCAACCGCGTGCTGGCGGTGGCCGAGCAGCTCGGCTACCGGCCCAACCGCGCGGCGCGCGGGCTGACCACGGGCCGCACCCACAACCTCGGCCTGATCGTCGCCGACATCGCCAACCCGTTCTTCCCGCCGCTGATCAAGGCCGCCCAGGCGCACGCCCGCGCCCGCGACTACCACGTGTTCGTCGCCGACACCGACGAGGACCCGCGGGTGGAGGAGGAGCTGATCCAGGCGTTCACCAAGCAGGTGGACGGGGTGCTGCTGTGCGCGCCGCGCCTGGGCGACCGGGCCCTGGCCCGGCTGCGCCGCCAGGTGCCGTTCGTCCTGGTCAACCGGCGGCTGGACGGCGTGCCCGCGGTGCTGATGGACGTCGGGCACGGCGCCCGGCTGGCGGTGGAGCACCTGGCCGGTCTCGGCCACCGGCGGCTGGCACTGCTGTCCGGGCCGGAGGGGTCGTGGAACAGCGGGCGCATCCGCGAGGCCGCGGCGGACGCCGCCGCGGCGGCCGGCGCCGAGCTGACCGTGATCGGCCCCAACTCCCCCACCGAGCAGGGCGGGCAGATCGCCGCGCCCGAGGTGGCGCGCGCCGCGGTCACCGGCGTGCTGGCCTACAACGACCTGGTCGCGATCGGGCTGGTCGAGGGGCTGGCCGAGCTGGGGGTGCGGGTGCCCGCCGACCTCAGCGTGGTGGGCGTCGACGACATCATGCAGGCGCGGCTGAACCGGCCCAAGCTGACGACGGTGGCGATGCCGACGATCGCGGCGGGCCGCACCGCCGTGGACATGCTCCTGCAGCTGGTCGGCACCGACGAGCCGGGGCCCGCCGCGCTGACCGTCCTGGAGACCACGCTCGTCGTCCGCGAGTCCACCGCGGCGCCCGTCGAGGGGCGGGCCGCCCGCCTGTCATCCCGTGAGGTCACATGAACGAGGAGAGGTTCGGCGTGCTGCCCGGCGGCACGCCCGTGCACCGCTACACGCTGACGGGCGGCGCCCTGCGCGTCCGCGTCCTGACGTACGGCTGCGTCGTGCAGACCCTGGAGGCGCCCGACCGCGACGGCGCCCCGGCCAACGTCGTCCTCGGCTGCGCGACGCTCGACGACTACGTCACGCGCAGCCGCTACTTCGGCGCGGTGGTGGGGCGCTACGGCAACCGCATCGCGGGCGGCCGGTTCCGGCTGGACGGCCGGGAGCACACGCTGCCGCGCAACAACGGCGCCAACAGCCTGCACGGCGGCGAGGAGGGGTTCGACAAGCGCGTCTGGGACGTCGCCGAGGCCGACGACAGCTCGATCACCCTGACCTACGTCAGCCCCGACGGCGAACAGGGTTACCCGGGGACGCTGCGCGCCACCGTCACCTACACCGTGACCGATGACGCGCTGCGCGTCGGCTACCACGCCACCACCGACCGCCCGACCGTGGTGAACCTGACCAACCACTCGTACTTCAACCTCGCCGGCGAGGGCAGCGGCACGGTGTACGACCATCGGCTCGTCATCGACGCCGACCGCTACCTGCCGGTGGACGGCGACCAGATCCCGCTGGGGGAGCCGGCCCCGGTCGCGGGCACGCCGTTCGACTTCACCAAGCCGCAGCCGATCGGCGCCCGCATCCGCGAGACGCATCCCCAGCTGCTGGTCGGCAAGGGCTACGACCACACGTTCGTGCTGAACGGCGGCGAGGTCGCCGCCCGCGCCGAGGACCCGAGGTCCGGCCGCGTGCTGGAGGTGCTGACGAGCGAACCCGGCGTGCAGTTCTACTCGGGCAACTTCCTGGACGGCTCGCACATCGGCACCAGCGGCCTGGCCTACCGGCAGGGCGACGCGTTCTGCCTGGAGACGCAGCACTTCCCCGACTCCCCCAACCAGCCGTCCTTCCCGTCCACGGTGCTGCGCCCCGGCGAGGAGTACCGCTCCACCACCACGTTCCGTTTCAGCACGCTGCCCGACTGAGGGGCCGTCAGCCTCGCCCCACCGGCGACCTGCGTGAACCGCCCCCGGCCGCGATCCGGTGACGCACGGCGATCCGGTCGTCCTCGCGGCACGGCGGACGTGAAGGGTATTCACGTATTGCCGCGGACGTGGTAGGTACCGGAGGAGACGCGCGAACGCTTCGCCTCCCGGAGGGTCCCCCGCCATGCCCCTCAGAAATCCGATCAGCAGGGTCGCCCTGGCCGTCCTGACGAGCGCGCTCGTCGCGGCCGGTCTCGCCTCGGCCGCCGTGCCCTCCGCCGCCGCGTCCTCGCGCGACGGCGTGAACGCCGTCGGCACGCCGTTCCGCGGCACCGCCCCCGACGGGCAGGTGCGCGGATACGCCGACCTGCACACCCATCTGATGTCGTTCGAGGGCTTCGGCGGCAGCGTGATGTGCGGCAGGTCCTTCGATCCGCGCGGCATCCAGGAGGCGCTGCGCGACTGTCTCGACCACGGCCCGAACGGCTCACTGGCGTGGTTCGAGAACTTCACCAGCAAGGGCGGCCTGGTGGGGACGCACGACACCACCGGATGGCCGACCTTCAAGGACTGGCCGAGCCACAGCTCGCTCACCCACCAGCAGGCGTACTACACGTGGGTGGAGCGGTCGTGGCGGGCCGGGCAGCGGATCCTGGTCAACCAGCTCGTCTCCAACCGGACGCTGTGCGAGATCTACCCGCTGAAGAAGTACCCCTGCGACGAGATGGAGTCGATCCGGCTGCAGGCCCGGCGCACCTACGAGCTGCAGTCCTACGTCGACGCGCGGAGCGGCGGGCCGGGCAGGGGATGGTTCCGCGTGGTGCGCAGCCCGGCCGAGGCCCGCCAGGTCATCGCGGAGGGCAAGCTCGCGGTCGTCCTGGGCGTGGAGACCTCCGAGCCGTTCGGCTGCCGCCAGATCGGCGGGGTGCCGCAGTGCACGAAGAAGCAGATCGACGAGGGCCTGGACGAGATGCGAAGCCTCGGCGTCAGCTCGATGTTCCTGTGCCACAAGTTCGACAACGCGCTGTGCGGGGTCCGCTTCGACGCCGACACCACCGGGGTGATCCTCAACCTCGGGAACTTCGTGGGCAGCGGGCGCTTCTGGCAGGCCGACACCTGCACCACGCCCGAGCACGACAACACGATCATCCCGGCGAACGACCTCACCGCGCTGCTCGCGGGCCCGCTGGCGCACCTGCGCCCGCTCGGCGTCACCCTGCCGGTCTATCCGAAGGCCCCGCACTGCAACGTCAACGGCCTCACCGAGCTCGGCGAGCACATGCTCCGGGGCATGATCGAGCGCGGGATGATCGTGGAGATCGACCACATGAGCGTCAAGGCGGCCGAACGGACGCTGTCGATCCTGGAGGAGGAGAAGTATCCGGGGGTCGTCTCCGGGCACGGCTGGTCCGACACGGGATACGCGCCGCGGATCTACCGGCTCGGCGGGATGATCACCTCGTACGGGTCCGCGGCCGACACGTTCGCCGCGGAGTGGCGCCGGGCCAGGCAGGCGCGCGATCCCGGGCGGCTGTTCGGCTACGGCTACGGCCTGGACGCCAACGGCATGGGACCGCTGCCGGCTCCCCGCCGCGACAACCAGGCGAACCCGGTGCGCTACCCGTTCACCTCCCCCATCGACCCGGGCGTGACGCTCGACCGCCAGCGGACCGGCCTGCGCACCTGGGACGTCAACACCGAGGGCGTCGCCAACTACGGGCTGGTCCCCGACTGGATCGCCGACATGCGCAACGTCGCGGGCGAGGAGATCATCGCCGACATGGCGCGGGGCGCGGAGATGTACCTGCGCATGTGGGAGGGCGCCCGGTCCTGACGCCGGCCGCCCGGCGTTCCCGGGACGACGCTTCGGGAACGCGCCCGGTGCCGCAGCCGCCGGCCGGCCGCGGGGGCGTGTCCACCGATCGGTGGACACGGGGATGACCGGTGCGCCGATCCCGCGGCGGGCGCCGCGGGTCGACGCTTGAGGCATGGCAGACACAGCGGTGCGGGTGCGCGGGTTGCGCAAGCGGTACGGGGACGTCGACGCGGTGAACGGCGTCGACCTGGACATCAGGCACGGCGAGGTGTTCGCGCTGCTCGGCCCGAACGGGGCGGGCAAGAGCACCACCGTCGAGATCCTGGAAGGGCACCGGCGGCGCACGGCCGGCGAGGTGTCCGTGCTCGGCGCCGATCCCGCGGGGGCGGACCGGGGCTGGCGGGCCCGCATCGGGATCGTCCCGCAGACCTCCACCGAGGATCCGCAGCTGACCGTGCGGGAGATGGTGCGGCACTTCGCCGCCTACTATCCGCGGCCCCGCGACCCGGACGAGGTGATCGAGGCGGTGGGGCTGGCCGAGCAGGCGGGACGACGGGTCGGGCGCCTGTCCGGCGGGCAGCGCAGGAGGGTCGACGTCGCGCTCGGCATCGTCGGCGGCCCGGAGCTGCTGTTCCTGGACGAGCCGACGACCGGGTTCGACCCGGACGCCCGCCGCCGGTTCTGGGAGCTGATCCAGGGCCTGGCCGGCGGCGGCACGACGATCCTGCTCACCACGCACTACCTGGAGGAGGCGGAGGCGCTGGCCGACCGGGTCGGCGTCATCACCGCCGGCCGGGTCATCGCGGTGGACAGTCCCCGGCGGCTGGGCGGGCGCGCCACGGCCTCCGCGCGGGTGAGCTGGCGGGGGCCGGAGGGCCCGCGGCGCATCGACACCGACTCCCCCACCCAGGTGGTGGCGGAGCTGAGCCACCGGTTCGGCGGCGAGGTGCCCGAGCTGACCGTCACCCGGCCGTCCCTGGAAGACGTCTACCTGTCCATGATCGGAGCGACGAAGTGACCCTCGCCCTCAGGCTCGGGCTGGCGCGCGGCGCCATGGAGCTGAAGATGTTCGTGCGGGAGCGGGAGGCCGTGGTGTTCTCCTTCGGCCTGCCGGTCGTCCTGCTGCTGATCTTCGGCACGATCTTCAGGGGCGAGGTGGGCGGCACCGGCGTGGACTTCCGCCAGTACTTCGCCGCCGGGATCATCGCCAGCGGCATCATGTCCACGACGTTCACCAGCCTGGGCATCAGCATCGCCACCGAGCGCGACGACGGCACCCTCAAGCGGCTGTACGGCACGCCGATGCCGAGGGCGTCCTACTTCATCGGCAAGACGGTCTCGGCGCTGGTGCTGTCGGTGGCCGAGACGGCGGTGCTGTTCGTGGTCGGCGGCGCGCTGCTCGGCCTGGAGCCGCCCGCGACGCCGCAGCGCTGGTTCACGTTCGCCTGGGTGTTCGTGCTCGGGGTGGCGGCGTGCACGCTGCTGGGGATCGCGGTGAGCAGCGTCCCGAGGTCGGGACGCAGCGCCGCCGCGGTGCTCAACCTGCCCTATCTTGTGCTGCAGTTCATCTCCGGGGTGTTCTTCGTGTTCGGGGACCTGCCCTCCGGCGTGCAGCGGATCGGCGCGCTGTTCCCGCTCAAGTGGATGTGCCAGGGGCTGCGTTCGGCGCTGCTGCCCGACGCGCTGCTCGCCGCCGAGCCCGCCCGCTCCTGGGAGCACGACAGGATCGCCCTGGTGCTGGCGGCCTGGTGCATTGGGGGGTTGGTGCTGTGCCTGACGACGTTCCGCTGGAAGCGGCGCCACGAGCGGTGACCCGCGAAGCCGACGCGTGGCGGTGGGGCGTGGGGCGCTGGGAGGCGTACTTCGCACTCGTGCTGGTCTCCACGATCATCTACGTGCTGGCCGGGGGCGGCTCGTGGAGGAACGACGGGATGGCGGCGGTGCTGCTGGCCGCGCTGGCTCCGTGGTACCTGCTGCTGGGGCGGCGCGCCGTCGACCGGGCGGCCCCGCACCCGGCGTCCCTGGCCTACCTGGCGGGAGCGGTCGTGCTGTCCGGGGCCGCGTCGGTCGCGGCCCCGGAGAGCTCCCTGGTGCTGTTCGCGCTGTGCCCGCAGGCGTTCATGGTGCTGAACTGGCGCGGCGCGATGCTGACGGTGCTGGCCCTCAACGCCACGCCGGCGCTGCGGTTCCTGCTGGCGTCCACCACGGTCGGGGCGGTCGTGTCCTTCGTCCTGTGGACCGCGGTGACCATGGGCTTCTCGGCGTTCTTCGGGTTCTGGGTCGACCGGATCATCCGGCAGAGCCGCGAGCGCGGGGACCTGATCGCCGAGCTGCGCGCGACCCAGGCCGAGCTGGCCGAGGCCAACCGCCGGGCGGGCGCGATGGCGGAGCGGGAACGGCTGGCGGCCGAGATCCACGACACCCTGGCGCAGGGCTTCACCAGCATCCTGATGCTGCTGCAGGCCGCCGACTCCCAGCTCGACCGGGACCCGGCGCAGGCGCGGCGGCAGCTCACGCTCGCGGCCGGCACCGCCCGGGAGAACCTGGCCGAGGCGCGGGCGCTGGTCGCCGCGCTGCCCCCGGCGGGGCTGGAGTCGTCCTCCCTGGAGGAGGCGCTGGGACGGCTGGCGGAGCGGTTCGGCGAGGAGATGGGCATCCCGGTGGAGTTCGCGACGTCGGGGCCGCCCCGGCCGCTGGCCGCGGGAGCCGAGGTGGTGCTGCTGCGGGCCGCGCAGGAGGCCACGGCCAACATCCGCAAGCACGCCGGGGCCGCGCACGTGTCGGTACGGCTGGCCTACGGCTGCGACGCGGCGGTGCTGGAGGTCCGGGACGACGGCGCGGGGTTCGATCCGGACGCCGTCACCGGGGCGGCCCGCGGCTTCGGCCTGCGCGGCATGCGGGAGCGGGTGACGCAGGTCGGGGGGCGGCTGGAGGTGGGCAGCGCGCCCGGTACCGGTACGGTCCTGACCGTGGAGGTGCCGGCATGAACGCGGACGTGATCACCGTGATGCTCGTCGACGACCACCCGGTGGTGCGGGAGGGGCTGCGGGGCATGCTCTCCGCCGAGGACGGCATCGAGGTGGTGGCGGAGGCGGGCGACGCGGCCGAGGCGGTGGCGGCTGTCCGCAGGCACGAGCCCGACGTCGTCCTGATGGACCTGCGGCTACCCAACGCCGACGGGGTGGAGGCCACGGCGCGGGTGCTCGCCCAGCGGCCGCGGACCCGGGTGGTGGTGCTGACCACCTACGAGACCGACCGCGACATCCTGCGCGCCGTGGAGGCGGGCGCCACCGGCTACCTGCTCAAGGACGCCTCCCGGCAGGACCTGGCGCAGGCGGTGCGGGCGGCGGCGCGCGGCGAGACCGTGCTGGCCCCCTCGGTGGCGGCCAAGCTGGTGACGCGGATGCGCTCGCCGGTCGAGCTGTCGCCGCGCGAGATCGAGGTGCTGCGGCTGGTCGCCCGCGGCCGGACGAACGCCGAGATCGGCCGGGAGCTGTTCATCAGCGAGGCGACGGTCAAGACGCACCTGCTGCGCGCGTTCGGCAAGCTCGGCGTCTCCGACCGCACGTCCGCCGTGACGACCGCCCTGGAACGCGGCATCCTTCGTTCCGGCGAGTGACGCCTATCCCCCGGGGCATTCGTGGCTGTCGCCGCCGCTCAGGCAGGGCCGGTACGAGCCGTGGGTCGGTGCGGGGGCGGGACGGTCGTCGCGGTGCTCCGAGGCGGCGATGCCCACCATCAGCAGCGCGAGGGCGCCCGCGACCAGCCCCTGGGTGACGGCGGACAGCGGCCATCTCCTCCAGGCCAGCAGGATGGCGAGCAGCACGGCGAAGGCCGTGACGACGCCGAGGGCGACGAGCGTGCCACCGTGGCCCGGCGGCGGCCCGTCGTCGTAGGACGCGGCCCAGGCCGCCATGCCCTCGCGCAGCCAGATGACGAACACGGCGGCCGCCTCCACGGCGAGGAAGGTCACCGCGAACAGGACGTCGGTGAGCCAGGTCAGCGCCGTGCGGCGGCCCGTGCCGGTGGCGGAGGTCATGGGCCCAGTGTCACCGTCCGGCCGGGCCGCCGCCTGAGTACGAATACCTAGATCGCTACTCCTCACCCTCCTCCGGTGAGGTGATCCCCCACAGGGACATGGGATGTATTTGTCGGCCCACCTAAGCGTTTCGTCCATTTTTTCCGAAAGATCGCTTTAGATACGGGGGCGTGAACCGAAAATCTTCCCGGGACATGGGATGTCTGTTACGGTGCGCCCATGTCGCGGACCGACGAGGCCATCGCGCGCATCAGGCGGCTCATCCAGTCGGGGGAGCTGCCGCCCGGGGCGCGGCTGCCGTCCGAACCGGAGCTGGCCGCCCAGCTCGGCGTGTCCCGCAACCCGCTGCGCGAGGCGGTCAAGGCGCTGGTCGTGGCGCGGGTGCTGGACGTGCGGCGCGGCGACGGCACCTATGTCACCAGCCTGGAGCCGAAACTGCTGCTGGAGGGGCTCGGCCTGGCCGTCGAGCTGCTGCGGGACGACTCGCTGCTGGAACTGGTGGAGACGCGGCGGCTGCTGGAGCCGGCCGCCGCCGGCCTGGCCGCAACCCGCATCTCCCCCGAGGCGCTCGCCGGCCTCCGCGGCCACCTGGACGCCATGCGGGAGGCCACCGCCGCCGACGACGTGGAGAAGGCCACTCGGTTCGACGCGGCGTTCCACCGCGCGGTCGTCGCCGCCACCGGCAACGAGACCCTCACGACCGTGCTGGACGGGGTGTCCGGCGGCACGCTGCGCATGCGGGTGTGGCGCGGCGTGGTGGAGGCGAACGCCTTCCAGCGCGCGATCGTCGAGCACCAGGCCATCTACGACGCGCTGGCCGCCGGCGACCCCACCCTTGCCCAGGCGGCGGCGTTGATGCACGTCAACACCACCGAGACCTGGCTGCGGCGCACCCTCGGCCAGGCGGCCGTCCGGCACGGCGAACGAACCCCCGAGCAGTGAGCACGCGGCTCGTGCCCATCGGCGCGCCCTCGATGCCCGGGGGCGACGCCCACGGCACGGTCGCCGGTCACGAGTCCGCGCCGTACAGCGCGGCGATCTCGGCGGACGCGCGGGCGAACTCCGCGCGCGCCTCGGGCGGCCCGGTGGCGCGGGCGGGGGCGCCTTCGGCGGAGACGCCGTTGGCGCGTACCGGTTCACCCCGCGGCGAGTGCGTGGCGGAAGCGCTCGGCGATGCCGGTGAGGCGGTCGACGGGTTCGTTGGCGAACACGAGCCGCAGGTAGTGCGTTCCGCTGGGGCCCCAGCCGTCCATGGGGGTGGCCGCGACCTTCGCCCGGTCGAACAGGCGCCGGGACAGTTCGGCGGCGGTCATTCGCAGGGGCCTGGTGTCGACGAGGAGCGACCATCCGCCGTGCGGCCGGATGACCGGGTAGTCGGCGAGCTCTCGCAGCACCGTCTCGCAGCGCCGCCGCCACTCGGCCGTGGCGGCGGCCACGTCGGCGTCGGCGTCGGGCGCGTCCAGCGCGGCGGCCACGGCGTCCTGGGCCAGGCCGACCTGGCAGACCACGTTGGTCAGGCCGACCAGCCGGATGTCGGCGACGATGTCGGCGGGGCCGACCACCCAGCCGACGCGCCAGCCGATGAGCCGCAGCTCCTTGGACGCCGAACCGACGGTGATGGTGCGCCGGGCCAGGCCGTCATGGGCGGCCGGGTGGTTCGGCGGGCGGCCGTCGAAGCGGATGCGTTCCATGGCGGCGTCGTAGACCAGCCAGGCGTCGTGGCGTTCGCAGGCGTCGGCGAGGGCGGACCAGTGGCGGTCGTCCAGCACCAGGCCGGTCGGCATCGCCGGCCCCATCATCAGGACCGCCGCCGTGCCGGGCCCGACGGCGGCGGCCAGCTCCGCGGGGTCGACCGTCCACCCTTCGGCGGTGGCCTGCGCGGGCACGAAGCGCGGGACGCCGCCCGCGAGCCGCACCCGGTTGACCAGCCCGGCGTAGATGGGGTCGCACAGCACGACCTCCTGCCCGGGTTCCACGGTCGCGAGCAGCGTGTTGAGGATGCCGTTGAGCCCGCCGGCCACGCTGACGCACTCGGTGTCGGGGTCGTAGGCGCGTCCCGCGATGCGTCCGACGTGCGCCGCGGCGGCCGCGCGAAGGGAGCGGTGCCCCTGGAACGGCAGGTAGCTGTTGGCCGCGTCGTCGTCGATCGCGGCGCGCGTGGCGGCGAGGGCGACGGCGGGCGGCCGCAGGTCGGTGTCGAGGTTCTCCAGCCGCAGGAACTCCGGGTCGCCCACGGCGTCGGCCGCGTCGCCCACGGCGTCCACGCCGATGCCCGGAATGTCGCGCAGCCGCGTCACCGTCATGCCGTCCTCCACTTTGCTGGTACGTGCATACCACTATGCTGATACACATGGATCTACCGCAAGTGGTCGGACGCAACGTGCACCGCCTGCGCACGGCGGCCGGGATCTCGCTGGCCGACCTGGCGTCCGCCGGCGGCATCAGCAAGACCACGCTGCACGGCATCGAGCAGGGCCAGGGCAACCCGACGCTCAGCACCCTGTGGGCGCTGGCCACGGCGTTGCAGGTGTCCCTCGGCGAGCTGCTGGAGGAACCGGCCGCGACGGTCGAGGTGGTGCGGGCCGGCGACGGCCGGCCGCGCGTGGAGGGCGACGCGGTCAGCGCCCGCCTTCTGCACCGCATCAGGCTGCGCGGCACCGTGGAGGTCTACGACATCGCCATCGCCGAGGGCACCCAGCACTCCGACGCGCACCTGTCCGGCGTGGAGGAATGCCTCGTGCTCACCCGCGGACGCGTCACCACGGGCCCCGCCGACTCCCCCACGGACCTGGCGGAAGGCGACTCCATCCGCTTCGACGCCGCCCGCCCCCACCTCTACCGGGGCCGGGCCGGGCACAACCGCGCCGTCCTCCTCATGGTCCACCCGGACAACTGACCGCGGCCGGGACGCGCATGTCGGGCGGGCCGATCGCCGTGATGACCGCGTCGCGTCCCTGCACCGCCGCCTGGATCCGGCCGGCGTCCGCCTCGCCTGGCGGTCGCCCGGACGGGTGCCGCCCGGCACGCCCGCGTCCATGGTTCTTTCACGGCCGACTGCCGGAGCCGTGCCGAAATCCGCAGGTGAGCGGAGACCTCTCGGAAGGCGACACGGAGGACCGTTGACGCCCGATGCCGCGTTAAGTACGGTCCGACCAGATTGTCGAGAGAGATTCTGACGCGGGATGGCGACTCCTCGGCCTCCTGCGTGTTGTATTCGTCAACCAGGCCGCCGCAGCGGTCACGACAAAAATGTTAGCGCTAACACAGAATTGCCACACACCGGAGACGAATAGGCAGGGGAGCGTCGTGACATTCACATTCCCGCGTCCGGCCAGCATCGCATCCAGACGAAGGTCCGCGTGGATCGTGGCCCTGCTCTGCGTCGCGGCGGCATTGTCTCCGGGCGTGGCCAGGGCGGACAATCCCATCATCCAGACCATCTATACCGCCGACCCCGCTCCGCTGGTGCACAATGGCCGCGTCTACCTCTACACGGGGCACGACGAAGACGGCTCCACGTATTTCACCATGAAAGAGTGGCGGGTGTGGTCGTCCTCGGACATGGTGAACTGGACCGATCACGGCTCCCCGCTCAGCCTGTCCACCTTCGGCTGGGCGAGCGCGGACGCATGGGCGGGTCAGGCCGTCTTCAGGAACGGCAGGTTCTACTGGTACGTCCCCGTCAAGAACCGGGCGACCGGACGGATGGCCATCGGCGTGGCGGTCGGGGACAGCCCCACCGGTCCCTTCCGGGACGCTCTCGGGCGCCCGCTGGTGGAGAACGGTGAGATCGACCCCACCGTCTTCATCGACGACGACGGGCAGGCCTACATGTACTGGGGCAATCCAAACCTGTGGTACGTCAGGCTGAACCCCGACATGATCTCGTATTCGGGCGCCCCGACCCAGATTCCCCTCACCACCGCGGGGTTCGGCACCCGCACCGGGAATCCGAGCCGTCCGACCCTGTACGAAGAGGGTCCCTGGGTCTACAAGCGCAACGGTCTTTACTACATGGTGTTCGCGGCCGCCTGCTGCTCCGAATTCATCGCTTACTCGACGGCTCCGGGCCCCACCGGGCCCTGGACCTACCGCGGCACGATCATGCCCACGCAGGGCGGCAGCTTCACCAACCACCCCGGCGTCATAGATTTCAACGGGGGCTCGTACTTCTTCTACCACAATGGCGCGTTGCCGGGCGGCGGCGGCTTCACCCGGTCGGTCGCCGTGGAGAAGTTCGCTTACAACGCCAACGGCACCTTTCCTACGATCAACATGACCACGGCCGGGGCGCCCCAGGTGGGAACGCTGAATCCCTACGTCCGCCAGGAGGCCGAAACGATCGCCTGGGCGTCCGGCGTCGAAACGGAGACCTCCGGCGAAGGCGGAATGAACGTCGGCTGGATCGAGAACGGCGACTACGTCAAGGTCAAGGGCGTCGCCTTCGGCGCCGGTGCGGCGTCCTTCACCGCGAGGGTGGCCTCGGCGGCCGGTGGCGGCAGGATCGAACTTCGCCTGGGCGGTCCCACCGGCACACTCGTGGGAACGTGCGATGTCCCGGGTACCGGCGGCTGGCAGACGTGGACGACCGTCTCCTGCCCGGTGAACGGCGCGACGGGAACCCACGACCTGTATCTCAGGTTCACCGGCGCAAGCGGCTACCTGTTCAACGTGAACTGGTGGCAGTTCAACGCCGCCGGCGGGCGCAACGGCTCGCCCGGCGCCGCGGACGAGTGATCCCGCCACCGTTTGCGGTGCCGCCCGGCCGGTGCGGAACCGACCGGCGGACTTCTTTTCGAGCGGCGTCCGCCGACCGGCACGTGCACGCCGGTCGGACGGCTCTTCCACCCCGACGAAAGAGGAGTACATGAGGCACAGATCGTTCCTTGTGCCGATCGTGGTCGCGGCGGTTCTCGTCCTGACCATGGGCGGCACGGCACAGAGCGGCACCGGCCCCGGTGCCGCCACGGCGCCCGGGGATGTTCGCGCCGCCGCGACGAGCGCCGGATGCGGCAAGGCGCCGACATTGACCAGCGGCACGCGTTCGATCCAGAGCAGCGGCAAGAACCGCAGCTACATCCTGAGAATCCCTGACAACTACGACCGCAGCCATCCCTACCGGCTGATCTTCGGGTTCCACTGGCTGGGCGGGACCGCCACCGACGTCGCCACGGGACAGACCGTGCAGAGGGACGTGTGGGCCTACTACGGACTCCAGAGACTGGCGAACAACAGCGCCATCTTCGTCGCGCCTCAGGGCTTCAACAACGGCTGGGCCAATTCCGGCGGTGAAGACGTCACCTTCGTCGACGACATGATCAGGCAGATCGAGGCGGACCTGTGCGTCGACACGACACAGCGCTTCGCCATGGGCTTCAGCTACGGCGGCGCCATGAGCTACGCGCTCGCCTGTGCCCGCGCGGACGTCTTCCGCGCCGTCGCGGTCTACTCCGGTGGACAGCTCAGCGGGTGCGGCGGCGGCACCCAGCCCATCGCCTACCTCGGCGTCCACGGCATCAGCGACTCGGTGCTGAACATCTCCGGCGGACGCTCGCTGCGCGACAGGTTCGTCCGGAACAACGGCTGCACCGCCCAGAACCCGCCCGAGCCGGCCCAGGGCAGCCTGAGGCACATCGGCACCACCTACTCGGGGTGCCGGTCCGGCCACCCCGTCCGCTGGATCGCGTTCGACGAGGGCCACATCGCCGCCCCGCAGGACGGCGCCCGCGGTGACAGCGGCTCCAGAACGTGGCTCCCGGGTGAGACCTGGAACTTCTTCACGCAGTTCGAGAGCGGCAACCCGCCGACCGATCCGCCGCCGACCGGGGACGCGGCCTGCCGGGTCGGCACCACCGTCAACGCGTGGAACAGCGGCCTGACCTCCGAGATCACCGTCACCAACACCGGCACCTCCGCGATCAACGGCTGGTCCCTGGTGTTCACCCTGCCCAGCGGCCAGACCATCACCTCCGGCTGGAACGCCGAATACTCCCCCGCCACGGGGCAGATCACCGCGAGGAACGTCTCCTACAACGCCGCCATCGCCCCCGGCGCATCGGTCAGCATCGGCTTCCAGGCCACCCACACCGGCAACACCGCCAAACCGACCTCCTTCACCCTCAACGGCAGTACCTGCACCACCGCCTGACGCGGTGACCGCGACGCTCAACGCGATCCGGGGCGCTCGGGACGGCCTGGTCGGCACGCGCGGCTCCTTCCGCCGGGCCGCACGACCAACGGCGCCCCGACCGTCCCGGATCGTCGCCGCGAGCGTCATCGGCGATCACTCGGTCATCGGACCATGGCGGCCGACACCGTCACCGGCGGCGGCAAAGCAGGTCATGACGGCAGCGGACGAGACGACTCCCGAGCGCTTGGAGGCACTCCGCCACGCGGCCGCCGCGGCGAACCGGCCGCGGCGCGGCTCGCGGTCACGGCGTGGGGGCCTGGGGCGGTGTGTCGGTGCCGCCGCCGCGTTCGGCGACCTTGATGCGGAACCACGCCTGGCGCCAGCGCTCCCGCTCGGCCTCGCCGGCGCCGCACCCTTCCAGGTAGGCCAGCAGAACCTCGACCTTGGGCAGGGTCTCCCGCTTGGTCAACGTGTTGAAGGTGGAGGCGACGTACTGGTTGCGCGCTCGTTCCGACATCTGGCGGTAGCTGGGCTCGCCCTTCCAGACACGGTAGGTGTCCGCCAGGTCCAGCAGTTCCCGCGCGGTCGTGGCCGTCGCGGGGTCCGGCTCACGCACCAGCGCGGCGCCGTCCGCCGGCCTGGTTCCCGAGCGGGCTTCGTCATCGTCGGCGGCGCTCGGGCCCGTCGGCTGCCGGGCGGCGCGGTCGGCGTCGGCGGCGGTGGGCGTGCGGGAGGCGGACAGGGCGGCGGTGACGTCGGACCGCCCGCCGCCGGTCGCGGTCGAGTCGGCTTCGGCCACGCCGGTCTCGCAGGCGGTGTCCACGTCCACGCCGGCTCCTGTGTCGCTCCGGGCGGGGAGGCCGGCGGGTCGCGGCGGCCGCCGGGGCGCGGCGCCCGCGTAGGACGCGTGGTCCCCGCGCGGGAACTGCGCGAACAGCTCACGGGCGACCTCGATGTGCACGGGGTCGGCGCCACAGTCGGCCAGCAGCTTCTCCACCGTCTCCCAGCGGAAGCCGAACGCGACGTCACCGCGCAGAAGCTGCTCGGCGCGGTGACGGCTGATGCCGCGGCGGCGCGCGTGCTCCAGCACGGTGCCATGGTCCCGCACCGGCAGCAGCGCCGCCAGGAGGATCCATTTGAGCCGGTCGACGGCCTGGGCCTCGCCGGGATAGGCCAGTTCGAGGCGCTGGATCAACTCGGCCTTGTCGACGGTGCCGCGGCCCCTGCGGACCACGCGGCCCAGACGGGGTCGGATCCAGTTCATGGCCGCTCCCGCCCGGGGACGGCGGCGGGTGGGACGAGCGCGACCGGCTCGACCGGCGTCAGCGCATGCAGGCAGGCAGAGGGGACGTCACTGTCCATTGCCTTCGTCTTTCTCAACGGGGTCGACTGCTTGGTGGACCGGGTGAATACCTGGACAACGGCATCGGCACCCGACGATTGGCGGCCATCGGGTGCCTTTACCCTGAATGATGACTCATGTGATCCCTGCCGTGCGGAGTCTTTGACCGGACTCCTCGCGCTCTGTCCGAAACAGAACACCGAACGGTATCCGGCCTGGTTCGCCCGGGCGGCGATGTGACCCAATGGCCACCGTTCACCCCCCGCCGAGGGCGTCCAATGTTGTCCAGA
>NZ_BAAAZG010000056.1:9456-47288 GCF_039536785.1 Actinomadura miaoliensis | reverse complement strand
ATGTGACACATTCGCGGCGTTTTTCTTCGAGGACGGCTGCCTGGACCGGGTGGCCGACCTGGCACGGCGGACCCACCGGGACCACATCTCCTGTTGGCGGCAGGAGCCCGGCGGGTCCGCCGATCTCGGCCCGGCCGGGCGGGGGCGTCGGCTCTTTCCCCTTCGTGTCGCCACTGGTGAACGGCGACGAACGGCACCGAACGTTCGCGACCGGCCCTTCGTCCGGCCTCCACCGCGGCGCCGCACCGACGCCCCGGTGCCCTCCGCACGGACGACAACGATCAACGGCGTCGCCGGGCGTTCGGTGACGTTGCCGACGCACACGTGTTTGATCGGACTCCCGCCGGGCGGCGGAGGGCCGCGCGAGCATTCCGGGCATGAACCACCGATTCGTTCCCGCCGCCGCGGAGTGAGGCGCGACCCGCACCCCCGTGGCACCGCATCCCCGGCCGGCGACCCGCCGGTTCACGGCATATCGGACGGCGAAATCACCGTCGGCCCACAGAACCCCGACGAAATGATCATTGCCACCGCGTTGACCGTCCGGTGGATGCTCGTCACCGGCCGCCGCCTGAACGGCCCCGGCCCGCTCGCGCACGGATTGACCGCGACCCAGCTCATCGACTTCTGGGCCGATGACCACCTCACCGACAAGCCCCGTGAAAGGCGCTCACCATGTCCTTCGACATCCCGGCCTCCCACTGCCGCCCCCCGGCGGCGCAACTGCCCGGCGTGCGGCCGCCCGTGGTGCCCGGCATGCTGCACCGGGCCGTCGTCGCCGTCGACGTCGTCGGGTTCGGCCGCCGCGTCCCGGCCCTGCACCCGCACCTGCGCGCCGCGCTGTACCACGTCACCGAAACAGCCTTTGCCGCCGTCGGGCTGCCCCTGCACCTGTGCGACCACGAGGACCGCGGCGACGGCATCCTGGTGATCGCCCCGCCGGACGCGGGCATCGAGGCCCTGCTGTGCCACCTGCCCGCCCACCTGCACGCCGCGCTGCGCCACCACAACCAGATGTCGGCCCGGGCGGCCCGGTTGCGGCTGCGGCTGGCGGTCAACGCCGGTTACGTCCACCTCGACCGGCACGGCGCCGGCGGCCGCGCGCTGATCCACCTGCACCGGCTGCTGGACGCCCCCGCGTTCAAGACCATCCTGGACGACCACCACGCGGACCTGGGACTGATCACCAGCGACGACCTCTACCAGGAGATCGTCTGCGGCGGCCCCGGCCTGATCGACCCGGCCGCGTTCCTGCAGATCGACGTGGCGGTCAAGGAGACCCGTGCCCGCGCCTGGATGTGGATGCCCGACCTCGCCCCCGCCTGGCCGCGCCTCACCTGGTCACCCGACAGCACTCCCCTTCCGCACCACGGCGAGCCCCCGGGCCACCCCCGTGCACACGGCCGCGACCGGCTCAACTGACCGCCCCGCACCCCCGCACGGGATCGACGGACGCGAGCCCGTGCCGGTACCGGGCCACCGGCGAGCACCCCTGCCGCTCCCCACCGCCCTCATGCGTCCGGCCCCGGCTTGGTCCCCCGGCGGGCGTGCGGTGGGGAGCTGCTCGGTGACATCAGGACCGTCGTCGGCCGGCACCGCGTTCGAACGTCAGGTGATCGTGTTCGCGGGCGAGTCCAGCCAGACGCGCTGCCCCTCGGGGGTCACGGTGAGGCCGTACCGGTTCGGCTCCGGCCTACCGGCGGCCTCCCACCGCTCCTCGGCCTCCTGGACGCTCCGGACGCTCACCTGCTGGGCACGCAACGGCATGAAAGGGGACGGCCCGACACAACGCCCCCGCGCCGTCCCATCACCGCGAACCCGAAGCACCGCAAGAGGCCAGTCGGGATGAACCACCGGCGCCAGAGGCACGACGATCAACCCGCCCAGCCGAGTCTGCCGAACCCACGCATAGGGCACCGTGTGAACGGACGCCGTGGCGACGATCCGGTCATACGGCGCCCCCGGCGGAAACCCCTCCTCCCCGTCCCCGACGACCACCCTCACCGGCGACCCGACAGTCCTCAGAGCCTCCCGGGCCTGAGACGCCACCGCCGGGTCTATCTCCACACTGACGACGTTCCCGCCCCCCACGAGCCGGGCCAGAACGGCGGCGTTGTAGCCGGTGCCGGTACCGATCTCCAAGACCCGCATACCGGGCTCCACCTCCATGGCCTCGATTACGCGGGCCATGGCGAAGGGAGCACTGCTGGAACTGGTGGACGTCATCCCCTTGCCCGTCGCCGGATCGCATACCTCGGCAGGCAGCGCAGGATCAGGCCCCACCCGGGTCACGACCGGAGCGTCCGCCGTCACCAGCTCCCGCCACCGCTCCGGATCATCACACCGGTGCACCGGCACAAGCCAACCCGCCTCATCACGCACGAAGACCCGATCAGGAATGAACGGCTCCCTGGGGACGGCCGCGACGGCATCGCGGGCGTTCACCGCTTCCCCGTCCCATCGCACAAAACACACGGCAGGTCCAGCAGTTCATCCATGGTCGGGTGCGGACCAGCTCTCTCCGTCCGGTGACTGGAACCAGAGTCGTTGCTCGCCGGGGCCGATGGTCAGCCCGAAGGCCGCCACGTCAGGACTGCCGTGGCCGATCCACCACGCGTGGGCCCCCTCAACCCGGTCCCAGATGTCGGCCGGACCGCCGTACTCGACCTTGGCGGGGGTGGCCTTGGTGACCTTGGCCCATGACCCGTCCGGCGTGACAATCTCGGTTCCGTCGCGGCCCGGGAACGCGGTGACGCCGGGAAGACGCTGCCAGACCAGCAGCGACAGGCCCGGGGTGTGCAGTGCTCCGCTGCCGATCTCACTCGTCCGGGTGTGCACGGTGGTCGCGTCGATGGGGACGACTTCGGGGATGCCCGGCCGTTCGACGTCGCGGCGGGTCGACATGAACCCCCAGGTGGTCGATATCAGGGGGCCGCCTGCGGTGCCGTCGTCGGCCACGGTGAGCCGCGCGAGCGCCCCGGCCCAGGTCATGCCACGCGGCCGGACGTCGGCCAGGATGATCCCGCCGGGCCGGGTCTGCTCCACCCACGCGTACGGCACGCGTTCGGTCGCCACGGTCGCGAGAACGCGGTCATACGGGGCACCGGCGGGGTGCCCCAAGAGCCCGTCGTTCGCGGCGACGCTGGGACGGTACCCGGCGTCGGCCAGCCGGAGCCGCGCGGCGTCGGTCAGCTCGGGGTCGATGTCCACCGTGCTGACGCGCCGCGCGCCGAGCCGTTCGGACAGCAACGCGGCGGTGTACCCGGTGCCGGTCCCGATCTCCAGGACGTTCATTCCCTCCCGGACGTCGAGGAGGTGCAGCAGCCGGAGCATGAAACTCGGGCGGGTGCTGGAGCTGGTGGACCACGCGAAGCCGGGTTGGTCGGGGTGTTCCCGGCGTTGCGTCACAAGGGTGTCGTCGGAGTACGCCAGGCCCAGCCACCGGGGGTCGCGGGCGGTGATGAGCTCGGGCGGGTCGTCGTCGCTGTAGAACTCGGGCACAAAGACGTGCCGGGGGACGGCCGCGACCACCCGCCGCCATGCCGGATCGGTGATGACTCCCTGCTCGGCCAGCCGATCGGCCAGTGCCGCCGCGTGAGTTCTCCAGTCGTCGGAGAAGCCGGTCATGCGGAAACTCCCGTCAGGGTGTCGGCTATGGCGTCGGCGATGGGCGCCCCTGTCTCCTCCTGTAACCAGGCCCACTGCGAGCCGGGACCGCATTCGAGGAACCACCACGTCCCGTCATCGGTCACCGCGAAGTCGAACACGCCCAACTGCAGGCCGAGCGCTTTCAGGTAGGCATGGCAGGAACGCGCCACACCGCCGGGAACACCGGTGATGTGGTACGTCAAGGTGCCGTACCCGGTTCGGAAGTCCTGCCGGGCGGCCGGGTCGTCGGACCGTATCGCGATGGCCTGGACGTGACCGGCTCCGGTCGCCACCACGCGGACATCATGGCTCTTGGGCACGTTGGCCTGGAACAGATGCAACGTCGTGGCCACCCGGTCGTCGATCGCGGCGACGTCCACCGGCGTCGTGTAGATCAGCTTCACCTGACCGGCTTCGCTGATCAGCTTGTGCATGGTCGCCTTGTATACGGCCCCGTGACGGGAGCCCACGAATTCGCGGGCATCTCCGGGACGGTTCGTCAGGACGCTCGCGGGGACGGCGAATCCGCACCGTGCGGCGGTTGCCATTTGCAGCGGCCGGTACTCGGCGTCGGCCAGCCGCCCCGGGTGCGAAACCCAGCGAACCGGCAGCGACATGAACAACCCGCCGAAGCCGAAGCGGGCCTCGACGGTCGCGAAGCGGCGCTCCGGCTCGCTCAGACCGACGGGGAAGCAGAACGGCCGAGGCTGCCGGTAGTACACCGCCATGACCTCGTCCAGCCGGACGGCCCCCTCCGGAGTGGTGATCTCCGCGTGCCAGCCGTCGCGTCCCAGCCGGGCGCTGACGTCGGCCCGCGCCGGAAACCACCCCGTGTCGAACCACACGACCCGTACACCGCGCCTCGCGAGGGCGTCCGAGACATAGAGCGCCTCACCGTCGTCCCGCTCAACGGTCAGCAGTACGGTGTCGGCGACCATCAGTCGGTCACCCTCTGCGTGTAGTCGTCCTTCTTGGTCTTGCTGTCGTCCGTGTACTCGGTGGGCACCTTCTCCTTGCGGGTGCTCGTGGGCTTCTCATGCTTGCCCGCACCCCGGACCGGGGCGGGACGTACCGCCCGATCCATTCCCCACGGACGCCCCGGCCCCGAAGGCGGCTCGGAACTGACGGGTACGACATGCCCGGGAACCCCGAGCGGAAAGCGGTCGCGCGGGTTGACCAAGGGGGCATCGTTCATCGTGAGCGGATCCTCCGTTTCTCCGGGTGCGGGCCTTGAAGCGCCTCCATCCGGCCATCAGGCGTGGGACGCCAGTGGCTTGGGTGGGGCGGTCTTGACCAGGACGTCGCGGAACTCCCGGACGGCGGGACGCTCCAGCTTGTCGAATGGAACGGCGCGCAGCACCACGTGACCGGTCTCGGTGAGGATGTTGTTCCGGGAGGCCACGGGAACGGCGTCGAGCACCGCTGCGGCCTTCTTCGCCCCCGCGTCGATCCCGCCGTTCACGACGGCGCACAGCGCCATGTGGAGCTGGGCTTGAGCCACATAGTGGTGATCCAGCGTGCGGCTGAGATAGACCGTCGCGTACTGATCGATGGCCGTCCCGAGCTGTGCCTCGTTTCCCGCGCCCGCATGGACCACGAGCTCGGCGAACTCAAGGTACGCAGACGTCCAGTAAGTCGGCATGACGTCGGGCGGCCTTCCCGCGGACGCGAAGAGATCTTCACAGGTCCGCAGCGATCGCTGGGCTTCCGCGTGTCGTCCGACCGCGCCGAGGGCCTTCGCCTCCGAGCACGCCACCAGCGCCCTGCCGAAGGACGGGTGCTCGCCTGCGAGCCGCATGGCGTCTTGCGACAGCCGCAGCACGGCTTGGGGAGAGCGCTGGCCATGCCGGGCGTGACCTGCTTCGGTGGCGCGTACGGCGAGTCTCAGTTCCAGATCACCCGTGACGTCGGCGGCCCGTTTGGCGGTGCGCCACCAGCGGATGGCGGTCCCGTGATCGCCGAGGCGGGTCAGCACGTTGGCGTGCAGCGTCGCGAGCGCGGCCTCGACTCGTTTCAGTTCGGTGAGAGAGCCGGTGTCGGCCTCTTCGAGTTGGCGTTTGAGCATCACCAGATCGATCAGCACGTCTTCCCGCACTTGCGCAGGGGGCCGGGTGCGCAGCGCGTGATAGTGATCGTCACAGGCGAGATGCCAGTCGTTGAGGTCGCGGGGTTCGGCCGTGAGGAACAGATCCAGCAGATGACGGAATGACTCGGTGCCGAGCGTTCCCGCGCCTATGCCGAGGTAGGCGAGCAGTTGGAGTGCGACGCGCCGTTTCACATCGTTCTCCCCGAAGTCGGGAGTGGAATCGAGATCCACGGTACCCACGACGCCCGGCTCTCGGGGAGGGCGCCCTTTTTCGACCGCCGTCCGCCCACGGTTTTCGGGCAGCTTGAACCACAGCAGGTCGGGCGGAATTCGAAGGGCGCGAGCCCACGGGACGAGCCGATCAAGATCGGTGATGGGCGGGCCGCTTTCGACACGGCTGAGCTGCGCCTGGGTCATTCCCAGCCAGTGCCCGACGAGTTCCTGTGACAGCGGCTTGTGTCCGTGGAAGGAGTGGTGCCGGTAGGCGCGGATGGCCCGGCCGATGTGCCACTCGTCCAGCGCCGACCGGAGCGGTTCGGCCTGCCAGAAGTCCGGAGGAACGCTCGGCGGGGCCAGGAATCGATCACGGTTTCTGGCCTGGCAGGGCGCGCACTCCTCATTGGAGTTGTCCCGGGCCAGGCGGCCGCCGCAAAGGCGGCAAAAGCGGACGGCTGCTCGTCTGTCCATGCGCATCGATCACCCTCCCGACTCGATCGCTCACGCACAGTTTAGGCACCAGGTCAGCGCCTGTCCGCGCGGTTATGCATGGAACGCATGGTGATCAACGCGAGGGCGGATCAGTGAACTTTTTTCACCCCCTGGCGGATGCCGTCTGATCACAGCACGAGCGCGGGTTGCCCGCTCGGCTCGTGATGCAGCGAAGCTCCTGGTAGGCGGGTTGATCACCACGCGCTCGACCAGAGCCATGCCCTCGCGGATGCGCAGGCGCCTCAGGTCGGCCTCCAACACAGCAACCATGGCCAGGATCTGAAGGAACAGGCGGCCCACGGCCCGTCGACTCATTCGGGGACTCCAACGGCAACGGTTCTGTGACCGGCTCCGCCATCCGCTTGGGCAGACCTGTCTGCACCTTCCGCTGGATGCGCGTTTCGCCGCCGCGGATCCCAAGCGTTGACGGTCCAGGCGGATGGGCGGGCGTGGCGGCGAACTGCTACCGGATGCGCGGCGGTGCGATGTTCACCGGCGAGCCGTCCAGCCCCTGCGGTTGCCGGGCTGTCGCGATCAGCGGCGGCGGGACCATCGCACTGCCGGCGTGCGCCAGTTCCTTGATGGGATCGGGTGTATCGCGGGCGTATCGAAAAACGCATACGCCGCCGCAACGATCTTTTGTCTTCAGTGAGGCATGGACCAGAGCGGTCCGGGCCGAGGGCATGGTGCCCCGGCTTCGGAAGGTGATCACGCAAAGGAGAAGGCCGTGGCTCATGACGGAGAATGGGACCGGCGTTCACTGCTCCGGGGCGCCGCCGTGGTGGCCGGTGCCGCCGCGACCGCGCCGCTGCTGGGCAGGGCGGCCACGGCGCACGCCGGCGTCGGTGACGCGGACGCACTGTTCAAGGCCGGCGAGTTCGAACAGGCCGGCCGCGCGTATGAGGAGATCCTCAAAAAGGACCCCACGAACCTGCACGCGGCCCGCCGGCGCGGCTATGTCGGGCTACTGGCCAACAAGTTCCCCGAAGCCGAGAAGTACCTCACGATGGCCCGCCGGCTGGCGCCCGACGACAAGGAAACCAACAAGCTCCTGGGCGACTGCTACACGCGGCAGGACAAACTCTCCCTCTCCATACCATGCTGGCAAGCGGCCGGCAACGAAACCCGCGCCAAATGGTTCTCGGCGGTCCGCGGCGAGCCGTACCAGATCCACGGCGACATCGCGGAACTGCCATGGAAGCAGATGGATCCGTGGCCGCTGGTGGAGGCCTCGGTCAACGGCGGGCCGCCGAAGCTCTTCTCGTTCTACACCGGCGCCCCGTGGCTGAACATGACCGCACAGGTGGCCAAGGAAGCCGGGCTGAGCCCCGTCGCCAGCCAGAAGATCGATTACCTGAACGGCACCGCATGGATGTACTTCGGGGTACTGGACTCCTTCAAGCTGGGCGGCATCGAACTGCGCAACATCCCCGTGGAGTGGAGGGAGACGGACCAGGAAATGCAAGGCGACGGCCTCATCGGCGGATGGGTCTTCCAGCACTTGCTGACCACCTTCGACTACGCGGGCAAATCGCTGATCCTGCGCCGCCGGACCCCCGAAACGGCCAGGAAGGCACGCGCCGACGCCATACGGGCGGGCGCGCAACCCCTGCCGCTGTGGCTGGCCCGCGAGCAGTATCTGCACAGCAGGGGCGGCATCGCCGGCTCCGGCACACGGGTGGTGGGCGTGAACTTCGGCGGGACCAGCGAGTGCGCCGCGGGCATACCCGAGGAATGGGCCAGGCAGTTCGGGGTCCGCACCGACTACGACCGCCCGCTCGAGACCGCTGCCCACAGCCACCCGACCGTCGTCTACCCCTGCTACCCGGAGGAGATCCGCGTCGGCGACGCCGCCGCCAAGGGGATCTACTGCGTCGCGAACCCGAACACGCCGGTCGCCGAGTACGGGTTCGACGTGGTGGCCAGCTTCTTCCACAGCTTTTTCAAGCCCTACAACATCACTGTCGACTTCACCGACATGAAGCTCTACATCGCCCGCGGCAAGGCCACCTGATCGCCGTCAGGGCAGGGGCGTCATAGGAGCTCCCCGGAGCAGCCGTATTCGAAGGGCAGGACGCTGAAACCGCACCTCACCGAGGCCTTCCACCTCGCCCGCACCCTCCTGTCCTGCTAGCCCCCCGCCCGCGGGCAGGCCGAGATCGTCCTCGGGGGTGTGTGATCTGACGCCTGATTCTCTTCTTCGCGTGCACTGATCCGCGTTCCCCGGCGCGCGCACCTTCGCGTGCCGGCTCGTACGGTCGCGGGGGTAAGGGTGAACCGGACGCCCTTACCCCCGGTCGCCCGGCGCAGCGCAAGGCAGTGTCCCGGACACCGCAGCAGCCATGCGCGGCCGGAGCCCGGCGAGGTGCTGATCGAGCAGGGCGGCGAGCCCGCCACGGCCGCACTCAGTAGCATCCGTTCGTGATCACTGAACTTGTCGACCGGATCCTGACCGGCGACGACGATGCGGCCTTCGAGCTGGAGGAGCAGGTCGACGACGATCCGGTCCTGCTGCGGCGGCTGCGCCCGCACCTCCTGCGCCTGATCGATGCGGAGGTGTACATCCCCGTGAAGCTGTTCGGCGAAGCGGACGAAACCTTCCAGCGCGAAGCCGTGCGGCGGGTCGAGTCGGGCGAAGACTCCGAGCAGGACCTCGTGGCGATCCTCACGGCGACCCGCGGTCCGGTCGTGGAGGCCGCATTCCGCGGCTGGCTGGAACGACCGCCGTCCGGCATGGACGCGAACGCCCTGACTCGATTCCTGCGCCGGTACGGCTGGGACTTCGATGATCGCGGACGTCGGCGGGAGATCTGCGGAAACGTCGCGTACCGCCTGGTGCCCGAGGTGCCCGCCCCGTCGCCTGCCGGCACCGCACCCGCCGAGGAGAGGTGCCCGTGGTGCACCGCCGCGCTGTGGACCGCGCTCGACGGCGACACCGCCGACCCGCGATTCGCCGCCGCCCTGGCCCACACCGGCTGGCGGGGACGGCTGCGGATTCTCACCTGCTTCGTGTGCTCCACCTACGCCACCGTCTACACGCAGGTGAGCCCGGACGGCGGCGCGACCTGGTCCGCGTACACCACCCAGCCCACTTACCTGAAAGAACGGAAGCCGGCACCCGAAGAACCGCCCGCCGTACGTCTCGTGCCGGGAGAGGAACGGCCCGGCGGATACGAGGGACACGACTGCGAAGGCGGGTCCACGCTCGGCGGACGTCCTGGCTGGATCCAAGACCCCGACTTTCCGGACTGTCCCGCGTGCGGAAGGCTCATGAACTACGTCGGCGCCGTGGCCGGCGGTGACACCATCGGGCAGGACCATGGCGTCCTGTTCCTCTTCCTGCACGAGCCGTGCGGGCTCGCCGCCGTGGTCAGCCAGTTCGACTGACCTCCCGGACGACCTCGGCCGCAACCTGGGCGAACACCCCGGCCGACGACCGGTTGTGCCGAACGCCCTCTGTCAGCAACGACCCGTCGCCACGACCGCCTGGACGCGCACTCGCCCACACGGGGCGGTAGGCGGCGGCTCGAACGAGCCTGTGCAGTTCATCGGATCTGCCACAGCCCCTCGTCCACGCGAACCTGAGGGAGGCCGGGGACCGGTGCCGTGGCCGCATACAGCACACAGCGGACGTCGTCCTCCTCCAGCGCGGCTCGAAGACGGCTGCCGTCCGGCAGGATGACCGTCCACAGTCCCGGTGGTTCGGTGTCGCCGTACAACACGTAGGCGTCGAAGCGCGCAGCGAACCGTTCGGCGAACTCCCGGCGGCCGACCTGATCGGCCAGGCGGCCCTCGATGCCGACGCTGAGGCTCATCGCGAAGTGGCCGGACACCTGGTGGTCGTAGGTGCAGAACGCGGCGAACGCCGCATCCGGCGGGTAGGCCCGCAGTTCGTCGTCCGTGCGGTCGGCATGGCCGACGAACAGCTCATCCTCGGCGATCGCGAAGCACTCCAGCAGGAACGTCCGCAGCTCGGTCTGCGGAACCGGGCGGGACGACAGCCAGTCATAGCCCGTGGCCTGCGACTCCGTCACGGACACCAGCGTATGTCGGCGCATCCCCGCCCGCCGCCAGGGCGTGTCGCCGCTCGGCCGCCAGCCGTCCTGGTGGTCGTGTGAAGCGGACGGACGACCCGGTTCGGCGGTGGTTTCCGTCGGGGTCGGCGAGGACGACGAAATCGGCGTTGTCCGGATCTGCGAGTCACCCAGGACGACGATCCGCCGGAACTCGCTCTCGGCCCGGGTTTGACTGCGGCCCTCATGCCGCGTCACCGGAACGACGACGATGATGGCGAAGCCCGACGGGCATGTTCATGGGCTTGGCGGTGCCCGGTGGTGCCCTCGCGTCCCCGCTCAGCGGGTGACGACGAGCTTGCCGATCATCCGGCCGGACTCGACCAGCCGGTGCGCCTCGCGGATGCCCGCCGCGGAGAAGTCGTCGATGGTGGTGGTGAGCGTGGTCCGGATCCGCGCGTCGTCGACCAGCGCCGCGGCCCGTTCCAGCAGGCGCTTCTGCTCGATCATGTCGGGGGTCTGATGGAGCGGGCGGGTGAACATGAACTCCCAGTGCCAGGTGACGCTCTTGGACTTCAACGGCAGCAGCTCCAGCCCTTCCGGCTCGTCGATGGCGGTGATGTGGCCGAACGGACGCATGATCTCGGCGTAGACCTCGATGTTGCCGCGCGTGTGCGGGCTCAGCAGGAAGTCGATGCCCCCGGGCGCCGAGGCCCTCGTCCCGGCGGCCAGTTCGCGATGGTCGACGACGTGGTCGGCGCCGAGCGTGCGCACCCACGCGGTGGACTCCGGCCTGCTCGCCGAGGCCAGCACCGTGACGCCGGTCAGCCGCTTGGCGAGCTGGATCGTCATCGACCCCACGCCGCCGGCGCCGCCGAGGACGAGCAGGGCCCCGGTGGACTCGGTGGTGAGACGGAAATGGTCGAAGAGGGTCTCCCAGGCCGTGATCGTGGTCAGCGGCATGGCCGCCGCCTCGGCGAAGGTGAGACTTCGCGGCTTGCGCGCGACGATCCGCTCGTCGACCGCGTGCATCTCGGCGTTGGCTCCGGGACGTGTGATGTCACCGGCGTACCAGACCTCGTCCCCCACGGCCAGCGTGCCGACCTCGGGACCGACGGCCTCCACCACACCGGCCGCGTCGAACCCGAGGACGCGCGGCTCTGGGGAGCGCGTCAGCCCGGCGCGCACCTTCACGTCGACCGGATTGACCGACACCGCCTGAACGCGCACCAGCACGTCGCGCGGACGCAGTCCGGGGATGGGAATCTCCTCGTCGCGCAGGCTGTCCCGGTCATCGATGGGCCGTCCTTCGTACGAGACGACGGCGCGCATGGTGCCGGCCATGGCGATCTCCTTGAGCGTCCGCTGTGACCGTCCGTTCCTTCCCCATCGACCCGCCACCATCCCAGCCCACACCCGAGCAGCCCACACGCCAGGCCGGGGCAGTCCACCGAGCGGCGCCTTGGCGTTCGGAGAGCGTCCGGCGCCCGCAGAGCTTGTCAGGGCTACCCTGACAAGATTAGGTTTGTCAGGGCAACCCTGACAACGGAAGGTGGTGCGGGCACGGTGAACGCGGCAGGCGAGGACCCCCGATGCTCGTTCTGCGGCAAGTCGAGTGCCGAGGTGGCCAGGTTGGTCGCCGGGCCCGGCGTGCACATCTGCAACGAGTGCGTGGAACTGTCCGAGGCCATCATCGAGGAGTACCGCGACAAGCCGGTCGAGGTCCGTCTGCCGATGTGGGGCTCGTTGACCGATGAGCAGATGCTCGACCACATCCCCCGCGTGGCGGCGGTGGCCGACCAGGTCGAGGCCAACCTGCGTTCCTGGGTCCAGGAGTTGCGGCGGCGCGGGGTGACGTGGACGAGGATCGGAGCGGCGTTGGGCGTCTCCCGCCAGTCGGCGTGGGAGCGGTTCTCCGGCGAGGAGTGAGCCCTCGCTCGCCGTCCTGGTCGCGGCAGGTGTTCCGGCGCGGACCGGGGCGACGGTGAGCTTCGCGGTGGGCGGTATCGTCCGTGGCGGGCAGCGGCCGCCCGGCCGGGTCTCGCACCAGGAGGGACGCGAACCAGCGTCCGGCCGCGTCCGGGACACGGCACGGTCGACGGCTCGGCGCCCCGGATGTCGCTCGTCCGAATCGTTGTCTCGTCCCACTCCCCCGGAGCTTTCGTTGACCGTCGCTCGTCTCGTCGCCACCGTCGCCGCACCGCTGGACCCGGCGTCCGCGGACGCGCCCCAGGTGCTCCACTGGCCCGGACGCAGGCTGCTCGTGCAGCGCGGCGACACCGAGCTGGTGGTCCTGGATTTGGACGGGGCCGAGGCGGGCGAGCCGCCGGCGGAGGCGCGCTTCCCGGCTCCCTGGCCGCGCCGCTTCGGGTCGGTGACGGTGTCGCCGGAGGGCGACGCGGCGGTGTTCGCAGGCGTGCACGCGGTGCGTGCCGTGGACGCGACCGGGGCGACGCGGTGGGAGGTGCGGCACGCCTGCTGGGAGGCCGGGTGCTCCCTGATGCACACGTCGTTCGCCGAACTCGCCGACGACGAGGACCACCAGTACGCCGACAGCGGATCGGCCGCCGTCTCCGCGGACGGCAAGCTGGTCTGGGCGCACGTCCGCGGCCCGCTGGGCGACGACGGGGAGCAGGGCGACGACCAGGAACTATGGCTCGTCCTGGACGCCGCCGACGGCACGGTCCTGGGACGCGCGGACACCATGACCGTGGCCTCCGGCTCCGAGCACGTCCCGCACCCCGACCCCGCGCAGATGGGACTGAGCGTCGGCGAGGGCGAGGAGGGCTCGCCCGTGCTGTGGGGACGCTGGGACGGGCGACGGCTGACCGCCGAGCAGGTCGACACCGAGCTGATCCTGCTGGCGGTGAGCCCGTCCGGCCGGGACCTGCTGACGGTTGACGTCGGGCAGTGGACCCTCTCGCTGCACCGGGTAAAGGACGGCTCCGTCCTGCGTGAACTGGACGCCGAGGGAACGGTGCCGCCGCACCCGGGCAACACCGGCGGCGACCGCGTGTACTGGGACTACGAGGCGGCCTTCGTGGACGAGGACGCCGTCGTCGCCGGAACCTCCGAGTGCGACGCCCCGTACGGCACGGCCCGCCACTGGCTCGTCGACGTGCGCGGGATGACGCTGCGCGGCGAGATCTCCTACCCCTTCCCCGTCTCCGGTCGTCCCCGCACGGCGGGCAACGGCACCTGGTACACCGTCTCGG
The DNA here is from genome assembly GCF_039536785.1 of Actinomadura miaoliensis. NCBI lineage: Bacteria > Bacillati > Actinomycetota > Actinomycetes > Streptosporangiales > Thermomonosporaceae > Actinomadura > Actinomadura miaoliensis. Next base: position 33,618 of record NZ_BAAAZG010000056.1, on the reverse strand, counting down.
CGGATCGGACCAGCCTGCATCTGTGGCGGCTCGCCGACGAGCGCTGACTCCGCACGGCGGCGGCCCGCGTCCCGGCCCCGGCCGGTGGGACTCATGGCGAGGGACCGCGGACGGCGGTGCACGTGTGATGCGTCCCGTTCACCGCCATCCCGGCGCCGCAGGTCGTCAGACGTTCGCCGAGACGGTCTGGCGGCTCTGGAGGTGGGCGACCTCCTGGTGGAGGTGCTCGGCCAGGAGGGACGCGATGTCCTGGCTGAAGCCGTTGCGGATGACCAGCCGCATCACCTCCACGTGCTCCAGGTCGGGCGGCAGCTGGTAGGTGGGGACCTGCCAGCCGTGCAGGCGGAGCCGTTCGGAGATGTCCCGCACCGTGAGCGGCTCGTGGCCCGGACGGACCCGGACCGTCAGCACCGGCAGGTGCGTCCCGTCGGAGACGACCTCCAGGCTGGGGATCTCCGCGATCCGTCCGGCCAGGTAGACGGCCACGTCCTGGCAGGTCTGCTGGACGGCGCGGTAGCCGTCGAACCCCAGGCGCAGGAAGTTGTAGTACTGCGCCACGACCGGCGCCCCGGACCGGGAGAAGTTCAGGGTGAAGGTGTCGATGTCGCCGCCCAGCAGGTCGCACTCCAGGACCATGTCCTGGGGCAGGGCCGCCCGCTCCTGCCAGATGATCCAGCCGACCCCGGGGAACACCAGCCCGAACTTGTGGCCCGAGGCGTTGATCGACTGGACCCTCCGCAGCCGGAAGTCCCAGACGCGGTCAGGCTCCAGGAAGGGCGTGATGAATCCGCCCACGGCCGCGTCCACGTGCAGGGGGACGTCGATGCCCCGTTCGGCGTGCAGGCGGTCCAGCTCGGCGGCCAGCTCGTCGATCGGGTCGTACCTGCCGACCTGGGTCGATCCGAGCACACCGACCACCCCGATGGTGTTCTCGTCGCAGTAGTCGGCCACGCGGGACGGGTCGAGGGTGAACGCCGGCTCCTGGATCGGCATGTAACGGGGCTCGACGTCCCAGTACTGGCAGAACTTGGGCCAGCAGGTGTGGACGGCGCTCCCCATCACCAGGTTGGGCCGCTCGGCGGGCCGGCCGGCGGCGCGCATCCGTTCCCGCCACCGGAACTTCATCGCCAGCCCGCCGAGCATCGCGGCCTCGCTGGACCCTGCGGTGGAACAGCCCACGCCCTGCCCGTCGGGGTCGTTCCAGAGATTGTCGAGCATGTTGACGCAGCGGCGCTCGAGCTCGGCCGTCCGCGGGTACTGGTCGTGGTCGATGAGGTTGCGGTCGAGCGTCTCGGCGATGAGGTCGCGCGCCTGCGGCTCCATCCAGGTCGTGCAGAACGTCGCCAGGTTGAGCCGGGCGTTGCCGTCCATGATGAGCTCGTCGCGGATGAGGGCGGCGGCCGCGTCGGCCGTCATCGGGCGGGCCGGCAGGTGCAGGCGGGGGACGCCGCCCTCGGGGACGATGTCGTGGTAGAGGGGGTTGACGTCCAGGGCCTCGTTCCAGCGGTCGGCGTCCACTTTACGCAGCACAGGCGTCTCCTTTGCGATGAGGGGCGGGGAAATCCTCTCTCCGGCGTCCGGTACGACGCCATGAACGCAACGGCAATACGTCCGCACCCGAACCTCAGTCACATATGGCGGAAGGGACACCCTGACCCAGGAAATTTCTTCTACCCGCCAATTCCTCGATATCCACGTACGCGCCTTAATGACCTTATATACCGGTATGGCGACGATGGCCCGTGTGGCCTGCCCAAACCGCGACGTCGCCGTTTCACCCGATGGACGCCTCGCCCGTCAAGGGAAAGGCGTCCGCCGGGGAAACTTGATCACGAGGTCGTCCAGCCGGGCCGGCCGGTCGTGCAGGGAGATGGTTGGTCGTTCGGGCCGGTTCCACCGAGCCGTGTGGATGGGCGCGGGGAACGACCGGGATGGAGAAGGGGGCGGCTCAGCCCGCGGCGGTGGCGCCGGTGTCGAAGTAGTGGCCCTGGCCGAGGTCGTCGACGAGACCGGGCTGGACAGGCGTCCAGCCCAGGAGGTCGCGGGTCAGCTTGCTTGAGGACGGGTTGTCGGCCTGGGCGTGGGCGCTCAGGAAGCCGAAGTGGGCCTCGGCCTCGGTCGGCGCGATGCTGACCACGGGCAGGTTCAGCCCGCGGCCGATGCCCTCGGCGATCTGGCGGAAGGTGATCCCTTCGTCGTCGACGGCGTGCAGCCGTGACCCGGCCGGGGCGGATTCCAGCGCCAGCCGGTACAGGCGTGCCGCGTCGAGCGTGTGCACGGCGGGCCAGCGGTTGGCCCCGTCGCCGACGTAAGCCGAGACGCCCTTGGAGCGGGCGATGGAGATGAAGGTCGGGATGAAGCCGTGGCGGTCGAGAGAGCTGTGCACGGTCGGAGGGAGCCGGACGACGGACGACCGGATGCCGCGCTCGGCAAGTGCGACCACCGCGTTCTCGGCCTCGATCCGCGGTCCTGCGTCGAGCACGTCGGCCTCGGTGAGCAAGCCCTGCAGTCCCGCGAAGGCGAACAGCGCGGTTCCCGACGTGGCCACCAAAGGCTTGCCGGTGCCGGCGAGCGCGTTCCCGAGCGTGTCGATGGCGCGCAGATCCGCTGCGACCGCGCCGTCGAAGTCGCCGGCGAACATGGCCTCGTGCTTGAAGGCCAGGTGGATGACCCCGTCAGCCGCAGCGGCGGCCGCGGCGAGGCCGTCGAGATCATCGAGGTCACCTCGGTGCACCTGGGCGCCGGCAGCCGTCAACGCGGCGGCGGACTTGTCCGAGCGTGCCAGCCCGACGACCTGGTGTCCCGCTTCGAGGAGCTCGGGGACGACGGCGGAGCCGAGATGTCCGGAGGCTCCGGTGACGAATACGCGCATGGTGTTGCCCTTTGCTGCGGGCTCCCCACCAGGGGCGAAGAGCCGTGATGTCAGTTCGTGACATCACTATAGCGCCCATGTCAGTCTCTGTCATCACTCTGATGTCAGAATCTGTCATCGCTGTGTAGGATCGGAGCATGGGCCGATGGAAACCCGACGCACGAGGCCGCCTGGAGAAGGCGGCGCTGGAGCTCTACAACGACAAGGGCTTCGACGCCACCACCGTGGCGGAGATCGCCGCCCGGGCCGGGGTCACCGAACGCACCTTCTACCGGCACTTCGTCGACAAACGGGAAGTCCTCTTCCAGACCAACGCCCTGGCCGACGTCCTCGCGCACGCCACGGCCACCGCCGCCGACCCTCTGGCGCCACTGGAGGTGATCACACACGCCCTCACCGAAGCCGCTCCCGTCTTCGAAGAACGCGCAGAACTGGTACGGCAGCGCCAAGCCGTCATCGCCGCCAATCCCGAACTGCAGGAACGCGAACTGGCCAAACAGGCCTCACTCGCCTCCACCCTGGCCCACGCGCTCCGGGAACGGGGTCTGGAGGCCACCACCGCGGCACTCGCGGCCGAAATCGGGATCGCCGCCTTCAAGGTCGCCTTCGAACGCTGGATCGACGACCCCGACCAGCACACCCTCGCCCAACACATTCGGGAAACCCTGGACGCCACCAGGCACCTCACCGCACCGGCCGAACACGCCGCCGCGACCGACGACGCGAGCTTCCAAGGCCAGGAGAACATGGCATGAATGCGGTGGGCACCCCGAGCAAGGGGCCCGCAGCCATCCGTCCTCGTCGTTGTCGGTCTCGTCGTCGCTGTACGGATCGCGTAGCTGCCGCAGGCCCGGCGCCGTCGGCGGCCAACTGCTTGACGGCGGCGTCGATGTAGAGGCTGTTGAACAGCACAACAGCATTGAGCGCCTGGGCCTCCCCCTCAGGCGAGGAGGTCGGCGAGGTTCAGCGGGTGCCCCTTCACCTCGGCCAGCCACGGGTCGTGGATGTACTCGAAGGCGTAGGTGTCGGTGTCGAGCAGGCCGATGCTGCCCGGCATCACCTGCTGGGCGGGGTTGAGCGGGGTGGCGTCCCTGGCGAACCTCGGGTAGACGAGCTGGGACAGGGCGTAGGAGGTCGTCGCGCCGTAGTGGCGGGGCCCGTTCTCGTGGTGGTAGTGGCCGCTGACGTGCAGACGGGGCTGCAGGTGCTCGATGAGCCGGGTCATTTTCGCGGAGCCTTGGACGACACCGCGGTACTCGGACATGGCATAGGGCCCGTCGTGGGTGACCAGCACGTCCACGCTGCCGGGCTCGGCGGCCATCAGCGCGGCGTAGGCGTCCGGGTCGAAGTCCATCGATTCGCTCTCGATCAGCCCGAGGAAGGCCATGCGCCGTCCGGCGACCTGGACGACGCTTCCGCAGGCGACGTGCCGGAAGGCGCCGAGCGGATCGATCGGCGCGACCACGGGGGCGCCGGCCGCCTCGTGGACGGCGGCGAGCCAGTCGTGGTCCTCGTGGTTGCCGCTGACGAACTGGAACGCGGGGATCTCTTCGAGGGCCCGGCGGACGGCGGCGGCGAGGGACGGCGGCGGGTCGAGCAGGCGGAGGAGGTCGCCCTGGGCGGGGTCGCTCTCGGCGAGCCTGCGGCTGGACTCGTCCATGCGGTCCGGAGAGGGGAAGGCGCCCAGGTCCCCCACCTGGACGACGGCGTCGAGCCGCAGCCCGCGGCGCCTTTGCAGCATGACCGCCGCGCCGAGCGCATGCAGCACGCAGCCGTGCACGTCCCCGAAAAACGCGATCTTCATAGATCCCCCTTGCGCCGATTCCGTCGCCCTATCCGCCTCCGCCCCGTCACCTGCGGCATTCCGAAGATCAGGCGAGACGGTTCAGGCCGGTACTCGTTCAGGATGATGCACGCCGCCCGGACTTGTCGGCGAATTGCGCACTCACCCGACGATCTCCCCCGTCGCGCCGGGGACGCCCCGCTCCCGTGCGCGCGCACCCGACGCCGCACAGATCACAGCAATCCCTTTTGCGCGCGCCGTCATTCTGGAGCGACGTCGAACCGTCCTTACTTGTTCACCACCGGCTCCTTTGCTCATTACCAAGGATTTTCTGCGAGGGATCTGGCCGTGACAAGTACGTGCGGCTTATACGGCCCCCGAACGGCCGCACCTAGATCAACGCGCTGGCTGCGGAACCCGCCGTCCGAGTCCACGACCATGAGGCTCCGATCGTGCGTGAGCCCGGCCTCGGCCACCACGCGCGGGCCGTCAGCCGAACGTTGCCCGTTCGCAGGCCGACAGCGGCTTGTGACCGTGGAAGGAGTGGTAAAGGCAGGCGTGGATGGCCCGGCCGATGTGCCAGTCCTCCAGCGCCGACCAAAGCGGTTCGGCCCGCCAGAAGTCCAGAGGAACGCTCGGCGGGGCCAGGAATCGATCACGGTTTCCGGCCCGGCAGGGCGCGCACTCCTCATTGGGGTCGTCTCGGGCCAGGCGGCCGCCGCAAAAGCGGCAAAAACGGATGGCTGCTCGTCTGTCCATGCGTGCCGATCACCCTTCCGAATCGATCACTCCCGCACAGTTTAGGTGCCAGGTCAGCGCCTGTCCGCGCGGTTATGTCAGAAAGGAATGCCGATCACGGAGAGGCCGGGTGGTCCGGCCCATTGCCTGATCACACGCTGGTCACCCCCCGCCCCGAGGAACACGCGAACGGCGCCGGCAGGAGGGGGCTTGCCGGTCGCCTCATACGGAAGGGCCGACATGGTGGCGAGTGTCCCCCTGGACTCACGGGTCACGCGTCAGCCCTGCGATCAATCGCCCCGCACGCAGGGAATGGCGCCGATGAACGAGTGGCCGCACCGGAGGCAAGTCACGCTGGTCGCACTGCCGAACGCGTCGTATTGGGCACGGCGGCACACCGAGGCGATCCTGACCGAATGGCATGCGGGCGGGCTGGTGGCCAATGCCAATCTGGTCGTCACGGAACTGGTCACCAATGCCGTGAAGGCGACGGGAATTCTGGACGCGCAGGCGTACCGCGACTACACCGACTGCCCGCGATCGGTGCCGTACGCCAAGCTGATCGAGGTCGGTGTCATCCGGCTGCGCCTGTCGCACGCCTACCGGCACCTGCTCGTCGAGGTGTGGGACGGGTGTGACGCGCCGCCGGACGAACAGTTGCCCGACTTCGACTCCGAGGGCGGCCGGGGGCTGTTCATCGTCGGCGCCCTGTGCGAGCAGTGGGGGTGGTGCCCGGCGGAGGGCGGCGGGAAGGTCGTGTGGGCGGAGTTGAAGGCGCCGTGAGCGGGCGACCTGCCGTGTTCGACCGGCTGGTCCGGAATCGTCATGGCGCCTCGCGTCCGCTACGTGCGGCGGCAGGCGCGCATGTGGCAGGAGGTGCTCGCCGCCTACGGGCTGGAGGACCCGGGGGCCTCGACCGCCGCTCGTCGTGTCCGCGAGCGATACCCCGTCACGTCCAGGCTGCTGGACAGGCGGTGGTGAGTTGGGGCCGGGTGCCGTACTCGTCCTCTGGCACGATCCCCCGGCACTGCCGCCGGGCGGCATTCCCACGGAGGGCGTCCGCGACGAGCGAGGAGCCGACGGCGGTGACCTGCCGGGCGCGGACGGCGGGGCGGCAGTCGAGCAGCCGCGGTTCAGCCGTGATCGTGATGGCGGGCCGCTTCCGGCTTGAGCCCGAACGGGCCGCGCCGTAGGTGGCGCACATCCCGCAGCGTGGACGTCATGGACGGCGGTGCGCGTCCTGCCTGGTGCCGCAACGTGCCCCACAGATGACCGCCGCTGCGCATGCCGGGCAGGTCCTTGCTTCCAAGGGCGTGCTCCGGGGTCCGGGTTACCGCCGTCCGCCGAACTCCCAGGCGTGGATCTCGATGTCGGCGTACCGGTCCGGGGTCAGGACGGCGCGTGCCGTCTCCGGGTCCGGTGCCCGGACCAGCGCCGCCGTGCCCAGCCAGGCGGTGCCGTCGTCGGACAGCAGCGGCCCGTAGGCGATCAGATCGTCGCCGGGCGGCACCGCCAGGTCGGCGGCCTCCCCCGAGCCGAGGCCGAGCACCAGGTACCGGTCGCCGCCGGTCCGGCCGCCGGGAAAGTCCCACATCGTGCGCCCCAGCATGTTGCGCCACCGGCGCAGCAGCACGTCCCGGTACGCGCCGGCCTGGTAGCAGGGCTCGTCGAAGGCGAACGCGCGGGCGGCGGCGGGGTCCGGCAGGTCGACGATGTGCACGCTGCCCGTGAGCGTGTCGCCGTCGCCGCCGAAGGTCGGGCCGCGGGCGATCATCTCCTTGTCGAACCGGTCCATGTAGGCCCAGTGCGCTTCCAGCAGTTCGTGGCGCAGCGCCATCGAGCCCGGCCGGTCGCGGTGGTAGCAGAAGAACTCCATCGGCACAGTCTTCATCACCGCCCGGAGGAGACCCACGAGAGCCGCCCTGGAGACCGCCATCCTGCGCACTCTCCGCGGCGAGCCCGGCCCGTCGTGACTGCGGACGCGCTAGCCACGGCCCTGCGGGCGTGGTGGCGGCGGCTCCCAGCGGCGGGGGCGGCTGACACAATCGCCCCGTGTCCAGCCATACCTCCCTCCACATGCGCCAGATCCTGCGGCCGCAGGAGATCGGCGACGACCTGACCCGCGAACTGGTCGACTGCTGGGTGACCGTCAGCAACGCCGGTGGTGCCGTCGGCTTCCCGTTCCCGCCCGTCACCGCCGCCGAGGTCGCCCCGGCCGCCGAGCAGCTCATCGCCGGCCTGGACGCCGGGCGCAGCCGTCTGGTCCTGGCCGTGATCGACGGCGTCCTGGCCGGCTGGCTCAACATCCGCCGCGACCCCCACCCGCTGGTGGCGCACTGGGGGACCCTGCATCATGTCCAGTCCCACCCCGCCTACCGTGGCCGCGGTGTCGGGGCGGCGCTCATGCGTCACGCCCGCCAGGTGGCCCGGGACGAGATGGGCCTGGAACAGCTCCATCTCGCCGCCCGATCGGGCATGGGGCTGGAAGAGTTCTACGGCCGGCTCGGCTACAAGGAGATCGGCCGCCGCCAAGGCGCCTACCGGCTGGCCCCCGGCGACGACCGCGACGAGATCCTCATGGCCCTCGCCCCACTATGACCACGGGCCGGGGCCGGTCAGCCGACGTTGGTGTAGTAGGAGGCGGTGGCGAGGCGGCCTCCGCCGGTGAAGACCTCGGTGCCCGCCTGGACGCTGGTGAGGTACTTCGATGAGCTGAGGCCCCGGTTGGAGCGCAGGTGGTTCAGGAAGTCCCTGATGTTGAAGTTCGCGGACGTGGTGTTGGAGGTGCGGACGAACGAGTACACCTCCCAGCCGATGTTGCCCTGGTAGAGGTCCCAGGTGGCGCCCGCGAGGGAGACGGTCGCCACCTTGTTGCCCAGCGGGCCGGCGCCGCCCGCCCGGTACAGCCAGATCATGACCTCGTCGGTGGGGTTGTTGCTCCAGTCGGGGTTGGGGATGGTGTGCAGCCACAGGTCGTAGGCCACGTTGTAGGTGCCGGACGCGTTCGGCTGGAAGGTCCAGCCGGTGTTGACGTTGCGGTTCGCCGACAGCTGCACGGGCAGGCCGGTGCCGGACGTCTTCCAGCCCCAGTGCCAGCCCAGCACGGAACTGACGTACGACTTCACCGAGTTCTGCTGGCCCGTCCAGTTCCAGTTGGTGCTCCAGCCGATGGTGTTGCCCGACTGGTAGGAGTCCGAGACGCACTGCGTCCCCGACCCGGTGCCGGCGCCCCACAGGTTGTTGTTGAGCCAGTACTTGCCCATGGTGATGCTGCCGCCGGAGTCGCACGTGGTGGCGGCCGCGCCGACGGGACCGGTGGCCGGGTGCGCGGCGGGGGCGGCGACCAGGCCGAGAGTCGCCGTCAGGACGACGCTGGTCAGTGCCGAACGGATGCGCATGGCGGGGGGCTCCTTTCGTGAGGGCCTTTCGGGGGGGTGGGCCCTCACGCCCGTGGTCGTCCAGCGCACGCGCGAGGTTGCCGTCCGGGGCGTGTCAGCGGAATCTTTCACGCGGGAGGGGCCGTGGCCGCCGGAAGGCGGGGCCGGATGTACCTTCCGGCGGCCACGGGGCGGGGGGTGGCCGGGGATGAAAGTCAGGTGAGGTCGTAGACGTCGAGGCGGCCGCACATGCCCAGGCGGCGGTCGTCGGGGGCGGGGGCGGGGTGGTGGTGCAGTTCGGCGTCGCGGAGGTGGGTGAGGTCTCCCGTGCGCAGGGCGGCGAGGTGGTCGCCGGTGCGTTCGGCCGACGCCAGGGCGCCCGAGCGCCAGCGGCGTTCCCACTCGTCGAACCGGTCGGACTTGAGGCGGACGGCGGCGGTGTAGAAGTCGTCCAGGGCCGCCTGGTCGCCGGACTCGAACCGGCGGCGCAGGTCGAGGAACCCCTCGATGGCCAGGTCGCGGCGGCGCCGCGCCGACTCCTCGTTGGTGGCGTGCACGTGGGCGCCGTCGGCGAGCGCGGCGGCCCGGTCGTAGGCGGAGCGGTCGGCGAGCACATCGGCGGGAAAGGTGAACACCGCGTCGCCCGCCTCGGGCAGGCCGCTGTTCTGCATGACGACGACGATGCGCAGGTCGCCGTCGTTGACGGCCCGGTGGACGGTGCCGGGGGTGAACCACACGACGGTGCCGGGGGTCAGGGGCGTCTCGGTGAAACCCTTGTGGTTGAGGGTCTGCACGCGTCCGGCGCCGCCGACCACCACGTACGACTCGGCGCACGTCAGGTGGACGTGCGGGGAGCCGCCGCACAGCCCGTCCGCCGTGGGCCAGTCGTAGACGCTCAGCCCGGAGACCCCGACGCCGCCGGGGAAGGTGCTCACCATGTCTGTTCCTTCGCGTGTGCCTCGATGCGGTCGCGGTCCCATGCAGTGTCGGCGATCACGATCCGATGTGCGAGGTCCAGGGTGTCACCCGCGTCGAGGACCAATTCGTCGTGGAAGGCGAAGGACGGGTTGACGGCGGCGAACGGGCCGGACCGCACGAACCAGCGGGTGCGCGCCCCGGGCGGGTCCACGAACAGCAGCGTGGAGGCGCGGTCGACCTCGTCGTGCCGGCCGACGAAGGCCAGCCACGGGCCCGGTTCGCCCATCACCGCCTCGCCGCCCCGGCCGTCGGACGCGACGATCTCACCGCCGGTGAACGGGCGGGGGCCGCGCCAGAACAGCCCGGTGTATCCGGCCAGTTCGCGTCCGTTGGTGGTGGGGCTGCCGAAGGTGAGGGGGGCGTCGCGGACGTTGCGCAGGGAGGTGGTGAAGGTGAGCGTCCACGCGCCGTCGGCCACGTCGTGGACGGTCAACGTGCGGTTCTCGTCGATCCAGTGCCGACCGCTCTGGGTGTGCCAGGTGAGGCGTTCGGCGATGAGCACGCGGTCGCCGTCGGCGGCGATCTCGGTGAACTCCTCGTGCCGCATGGTGCCGACGTTGGGCAGGTCCACGTAGCCCTTGCCGCGGACGTAGCTGCCGCCGCCCCAGAAGTTCTCCCCCGACACGTGGGACGCGGTCATCTGGATGCCCTTGTGCCAGCGGTGGTCGTGGGGGCGGTACGCGGTGACCACGTCCCCGGCGAGGGTGCGCACCGGGTGCAGGTAGGGCTTGGGCCCCTCGAACGGGTCCATGTCGGGCCGGAAGACGTAGCGCAGGAGTTCCACGCCTCCGGCCAGGACGGACAGGGCGTCGGCCGAGTGCTCCAGTTTCACGACACCGCCTCCGCCGCGGCCTGGGGCGCCCAGCCCGGTACGTCGCCGTGCAGGTGGTGGTAGAAGGGGTCGTCGGGGGTGAGTTCGGCGCGGGTGACGGGGCGTGCGGTGAACGCCGACTTGTAGAGGCCGGTGACGAACTCCAGGGCCCGGCGGCCGCCGGGGCCGCTGGTGGGCGGGCGTTCGCCGCGTTCGTGGCAGTCGAGCAGGGCGCTGAGCTGGGCCAGGTGCGAGCTGGGGATCTCGGCGCCGGGGGCCGTCCAGGCGGCGGCGGTCTCGGCGGGCACGTGTGGGGCGGGGGTGTAGACCCAGTCGCCGTCCCCGTACCCGTACAGGTGCCGCAGTTCGACGCTGGCGTCGGTGAAGTCGAAGCGCAGGTAGCTCTCCTCGCGTGGCGACAGGACGCTGTTGAGTACCGTCGCCATGGCGCCCGACGCGAACCGCACCGAGGCCATGGACACGTCCTCGGTCTCCACGCGGCGGTCCAGGCGGCCGGCCATCGCGCGTATCTCGGCCCAGTCGCCGAGGAGCGCGAGCATGAGGTCCATCTGGTGGACGCCGTGGCCGAGGGTGGGGCCGCCGCCCTCGGTGTCCCACCGGCCGCGCCACGGGACGTCGAAGTAGTCCTGGTCGCGGTACCAGGTGGTGACGCACTGGGCGACGAGGGGGCGGCCCAGCGCGCCGACGTCGACGAGCGCGCCCAGCCGCCGCGCGCCCGAGCCGAACCGGTGCTGGTAGACGATGGCCGCGTACGGGCCGTCCGGCCCCTCCGCCGCCGTGATCGTGTCGTACTCGGCCAGCGACAGGCACGGCGGTTTCTCGCACAGCACCCACGCGCCGGCGCGCAGGCAGGTGATCACCTGGGCGGCGTGCGCGGCGGGCGGGGTGCAGATGTGCACGAGGTCGGGCCGGGTCTCCTCCAGCATGCGGTCGAGGTCGGTGTAGCCGGCGGGGATGTCTTGTTCGGCGCAGAAGGTGCCGACCTGGGCGGCGTCCACGTCCATGGCCGCGACGACCTCGGCGCGGCCGCGTTCGGCGCGCAGTGCGGGCATGTGGCAGATGCGCGCGATGCCGCCCGTCCCGACGATCGCGACCCTGACCCTGCGTCCGCCGCTCACCGGATCACCACGGTGGTGAGGGAGCGCGGGGCCAGGTCGACCGACAGGTGGCCGCCCTTGGCGGTGGCGACGTCGGCGGGGGTCAGCGAGCGGGCCGAGTCGGTGACGTAGCCGGCGGGGCGGCGGACGGCCTGGTCGAGGGCGAGGTCGGCGCGGGTGGCGGCGCCGGTGTTGAGGAGTTCCACCACGCGTGAGCCGTCGGCGTTGCGGAACGCGGTGATCTTCACCGCCGGGTCGGTCGCCGTGGCCCGGACCCGGTGCGCGCCGGGACGGACGAACCGGCTGTAGGCGGCCATCGCCCACAGCCGCTTGGACACCCGGTAGGAGTCGCCGGGGTCGGCGAGCTGGATGAACGCCCGGGTCGCGCCGAGCGAGGCGCCGAGCCAGTACACGTAGCCGTTGCCGTTGCCGCTGGTCAGGGTGTGGTGGATGTCCTCGGCGACGGTCATGCCGTCATAGCCGCTGCCGTCGTCCCAGTTCTCGTTCCAGGTTCCGCCGTTGGGCGACCACTCCGACATCCAGGTGCGCTTCGTGGTGGGCATCGGCTCGTCGGCCGCGCTGGAGTAGCGGTGGCCGGTGTACGTGCTGATCCACCTGCGCGCCTGCGGGTCGGCCTCGATCGCCTTGGTGTAGTCGATCTGCCCCATCCATCCGGTGTGCTCGCAGCAGATCACGCCGAGCCCGGCCTTCCTGGCGATCGGGCCGAGGATCTTGGTGAACTCGACCGCCTGGGCGGGGGTGAACCGCATGGACGCGTAGGTGGCCGTGTAGTCGGGCTCGTTGGTGAAGGCCAGGTCGCTGATGCGAATGCCTTCACGCTTGTAGAACCTGGCGTACTGGACGAGGTAGTTCGCGTACGCCGTGCGCCAGTCGCCGCTGGCGCAGTCGGTCCCGGACAGGCCGCACAGGGCGCCGCCGTTGGCGTCGTCGCCGTTGTCCTTCATGTAGGCGGGGGCGCTCCAGGCGTTGGCGTAGAACCGCTTCACGCCGTACTTGGCGGCCTCCTTGGCGAGCCACACCTGCCCGCCGTCGTCGCCGTCCCACACGTACCTGGGCGGCGCGTCGGGACCGCCGGGGTCGACCGGCTGGATCGACTTCATGTGATCGTAGACGTCGTCGGCCGACGAGCCGATGCCCAGCCGCAGGATCGACAGGCCGGCGCCCTTGTCCTTGCTGAGCAGCAGGTCCAGCACCTCGCGGCTCTTGGTCGGCGACAGGCCGCGGGCGCCGCGTATCAGGGACGCCCGCTGGAACGCCTGGGAGATGCCGAACCCGTCGATCGGCTGCAGCCGCGCCGAGAAGCGGACGCTGCCGGTGGTGTCGGCGGCGCGGGCGGGGACGGCGGTCAGGGCGCCCAGGCAGGCGGCGGCCGTGACCAGGGTGACGATCCGGCGCGCACGCCCGGTCGGGAGGCGCCCGCCGGGCATGGCGGCCGGGTCCGTTGGCTTGGCCATCGTGGTTCAGCCTTTCGTCGCGCCGGCGGTCAGACCGCCGATCAGCTGGCGTTCGGCAACGGCGTAGAAGGCCAGCGCGGGCGCCATGGCGAGCACCACGTAGGCCAGGATGCGGGCGGTGTCCTGGGCGTACTGCCCCTTGAACTGCTGGACGCCGACGGGGATCGTCCACCAGTCCTGCTCGGTGAACACCAGCAGCGGGAGGAAGAAGTTGTTCCAGCTCGTCACGATCGCCAGCACCGAGACGGTGGCGAGCGCGGGCCGGGCCATCGGCAGCAGGATCCGCCAGAAGAACCCGAACGCGGTGCAGCCGTCGATGATGGCGGCCTCCTCCAGCTCCCCGGGCACGTTCCGGAAGAAGCCGCGCAGAATGATGATCGTCATCGGCAGGCCGAAGGCGGCCTGCGGCAGGATCACGCCGAGCGGGTTGTCCAGCAGCCCGAAGGTGCGCAGCATGATGAACAGCGGCAGGATCGCCACCGCGAACGGGAACATCAGCCCGATCGTGAACAGCGTGAACACCAGTTCCCGGCCGCGGAAGGCGAAGCGCGCGAACACGTACGCCGCCAGCGCCGACGCCGCGACGGTCACCAGCGCCGTGGCCAGCGCGATCACCGTGCTGTTGAAGATCTGCCGCCAGAACGACCCGGAGGCCAGCAGCCCGGTGTAGTTCGCGGTGACCCATTCCCTGGGCAGGCCGAACGGGTTGCTCGACAGCTCACTGGTGTTCTTGAAGCCCGACACCAGCCCGTACAGCAGCGGGACGACGATCATCGCCCCGACCACCCAGATGATCGCGTGCATGGACAGCCCGCGCAGCCGGGACCACAGCCGGGGGGCGCGGGACGGGGCGGTCGGGGTCATCGGCGGCCTCGCATGCTGGTGACGGCGCCCTCCAGGTCGCGGCGCAGGACGTAGCGCTGGTAGAAGAGGGCGAAGACGAAGCTGATCAGGAACATCACGACGCTGATCGCGCTGGCGTAGCCGACCTGGTAGCGCTTGAAGCCGAACTGGAACATCGTCACCGCCATGGTCTCCGAGGAGTGCACCGGCCCGCCCGCGGTGATCACCCAGACCAGGTCGAACAGCTGGATCGCGCCGATCACCGACAGGAACACGCTGATCCGGATGGTGGGGCCGAGCAGCGGCAGGGTGACGTGCCGGAACCGCTGCCAGGCGCCCGCGCCGTCGATCGAGGCGGCCTCCAGCACGTCCTTGGGGATGCTCTGCAGGCCCGCGAGGTACAGGATCATGTGGAAGCCGAAGTACTTCCACGTCATCACCAGGAACACGGTGAACAGCACGGTGGAGGACGAGGCGAACCAGGTGATGCCGAGGCCGCCCAGCCCGACCGCGTCCATGATGTGGTCGGCCAGCCCGGTGTCCGGGGAGAAGATCATGGTGAACAGCACACCCGTGATCACCTCCGACAGGACGTAGGGCGCGAAGAACAGCAGCCGGTAGAACGCCCGGCCGCGCAGCCGCTGGTTGAGCAGCACGGCCATGGACAGCGCGAACGGCAGCTGGACGCAGATCGACAGCGCGATGAGGACGAAGCCGCGCCACAGGTCGCCGAGGAACACCTCGTCCTGGAACAGCTTGGTGAAGTTCTCCAGGCCGACGAACTCGTCCGGCCAGCCGAACCCGCCCCAGCGGAACAGGCTGGTGTAGAGGGCGAAGACGATCGGCACCATGACCAGCGCGGCGAACAGCGCCAGCGCGGGCAGCAGGAACGCCGTGATCGTCGCCCGCTCGCGCAGGCGCCGCCGGTCGCGCCGGACGCGGCGGTGCCGGGCGGGCAGCGCCGCCGCGTCCTGGCCGGGCGGGGACTTGCGGACCGATACGGCCATCGGCTCGCTCACTGCCCCTTGGCGGCCTGGGTGACGGCCTGTGCGACCTGCTCGGGCGTGGCCTTGCCGGCGATGAGGGCGGCGACCTGGTCGTTGACCTCCTGCCCGACGGCGGGCGGGAAGGCCTGGTCGAAGAACTGCTGGAAGCCGGTCGCCTTGTTCAGCGTCTCCCACACCGTGCGCAGGTTGGGGTCCTTCAGCGCGGTCTCGGCGCCCTTGGTGATCGGCAGGTAGCCGCCGGAGGCGACGCGCTTGCGGTCGTTCTCGACCGAGGCGAAGAACTTCAGGAAGTCGATGGCGGTGTCGGACCCGTCGCGGCCGACGGCGTTGCCGCCCCCGCCGCCGAACACCTCGGTCACCGCGCCGCTGCCGCCCTCCACGGCGGGGAACGGGAAGAAGCCGAGGTCGTCGCCGAGGCCCTTGCCCATGTCCTTCTGCACGCTGGGCGCCCACTGGCCCATCAGCTCCATGGCCGTCTTGCCGTTGGCCATGTGCGCGGCCTGCCCGTCGGTCGACGGGTAGCTGGCGCCGAGGAAGCCGGTCTGGAACGGCTGCAGGTCCACCAGTTCCTTCAGGTGCCGTCCGGCCTGCACGAACGGGTCGCTCCCGAAGTCGTTGGTCTTGGCGGCCTGCTGTACGGCGGCCACTCCCCCGACGCGGATGGCCAGGTAGGCCCAGTAGTAGTGGCCGGGCCACTTCTCCTTGCCGGCCAGCGCGATCGGGGCCACGCCGGCCGCCTTGAGCTTGCGGACGGCCTCCAGGAACTCGGCCCAGGTGGCGGGGGGCGCCTCGATCTTGGCCTTCTCGAAGTGCGCCTTGTTGTACCAGAACCCCACCATGCCGACGTCGTAGGGAATGGCGTAGGTCTTGCCGTCGAACTGGTACGCCTGCCGCGCGACCGGCGACAGGTTGTTGATCCAGGGCGCCACGTCGTCGGTGATGTCCCGCACCAGCCCCGCGTCGACCTGCTGCTTGAGCACGCCGCCGCCCCAGGTGTGGAAGATGTCGGGCAGCTTCCCGGAGGCGGTCTGCGCGGTCATCTTCGACTTGTAGGCGTCGTTCTCCATCGAGTTCTGCTTGATGGTCACGCCCTGGTGAGCGGCCTGGTACTCCTTCACGGCCTGCGGCCACAGCGTCCTGCCGGGATCGGTGGTGGCGATGTTCCACCACTCGATGGTCTTGTCGGACGAGCCGCCGGAGCCGCCGCCGCAGGCGCTGAGGAGGGGGGCGGACAGTCCGGCCAGTCCGGCTGCGGCCAGGAACGTGCGGCGCGAGAGGGGTGCGGTGCCCATCGGAGTCCTCCTGGGCTCGGGGTGGGTTGGGGGTGTCGTCAGGGGATCGAGACGGACGGATCGAGACGGACGGATCGGCGGGTCGCCGCCGGCCGCTTTCGAAACTTTTCGAAATGCTGCGGAAGGTGGTGTTGCCGAGGAACTCTAAGAAAGCCCCTTCTTATGGTCAAGACCTCATTCCGGCGCAAGGGAAAGGCGGGCAAATGGGGCTATCCGGCCCCGAAAGATTGCGATACTGTTCGCAATCGTCCATCGGGGAGGAGCGTCCATGTCCGACCAGCCGTCCCGTCCCACCCTCGCGCTGATCGCGTCGGAGGCCGGGGTGTCCCCCGCCACGGTCTCCAAGGTGCTCAACGGCCGCACCGACGTGGCCCCGGCGACCCGCGAGCGGGTCGAGGAGCTGCTGCGCTCGCACAACTACGCCGGGCCGGGCGGCGGGCGGCGCGCCCGCCGGTCCGGGCTGATCGACCTGGTGCTGGCCGGGCTGGACAGCCCGTGGGCGGTGGAGATCCTGCGCGGTGTGGAGGCCGAGTGCGCCGAGCGCGGCATCGGCGTGGTGGTCTCCCTGGTCCGCGAGGACGACGCCCGCCCGCCGAGCTGGCAGAACCTGCCCGCGCTGCACCACAGCGACGGGGTGATCCTGGTGACCTCCCGGATGACCCGCCAGCAGCGCCGCCAGCTCGAACGCGCCGGGGTCGGGCTGGTGCTGGTCGACCCGGTCAACCTGCCCGACGCCGACATCGCCAGCGTCGGCGCCACCAACTGGGCGGGCGGCCTGGCCGCGACCGAGCACCTGCTGGAGCTCGGCCACCGCCGGATCGCGATGATCGGCGGCCCGGCCGACATGCTGTGCACCCAGGCCCGGGTGGACGGCTACCGCACCGCGCTGGAACGCGCGGGCGTCGCGGTCGACCGGCAGCTGATCCGCTACGGCGACTTCCGGCACCGCGGCGGCTTCGCCCGCACCCGCGAGCTGCTGGCGCTGCCGGACCGGCCGACCGCCATCTTCGCGGGCAGCGACGAGCAGGCCATGGGCGCCTACGAGGCCGCCCGCCAGGCCGGGCTGCGCGTGCCCGAGGACCTCAGCGTGGTCGGTTTCGACGACCTGCCGACGTGCGAGTGGATGTCGCCGCCGCTGACCACCGTCCGCCAGCCGCTGGAGGAGATGGGCCGCACCGCCGCCAGCAAGCTGCTGCAGCTGCTGGACGGCCGCCCGCTGCTCAGCCCGCGCGTGGAGCTGGCCACGGAGCTGCGCGTGCGGCACTCCACCGCCCCGCCCCCGACCGCCTGACCGCGCA
Source organism: Actinomadura miaoliensis (assembly GCF_039536785.1). Classification (NCBI taxonomy): domain Bacteria; kingdom Bacillati; phylum Actinomycetota; class Actinomycetes; order Streptosporangiales; family Thermomonosporaceae; genus Actinomadura; species Actinomadura miaoliensis. The sequence continues at coordinate 16,026 of NZ_BAAAZG010000056.1, read as the reverse complement.
GTCCGGATCCGGCCATCCGCCCGCCGCCTCCGCGGCTCCCGTCCCTGCCCGTCCGACGCGTTCGACCGCCGCCGTTCGAGCGCTCCTCCCCTGCCGCCCGCCCCCGACCGCCGCAGCCCGCCCCGTCCCGCCGTGTCGCGCCCGCGGGCGCCGGCGCGCCCCTGCATTCCTGGAGGACTCATGACCGAAGCGCTGCCGCAGCACGCGCCCGTGGCCAGCCCCCCGTGGCGCGACCCCCGGCTGCCGGTCGCCGAACGCGTCGCCGACCTGCTGGGCCGGATGACCGTGGAGGAGAAGGCCGGTCAGCTCGGCTCGTTCTGGGCGCTGCCCGCCGAGCCCGGGGAGCCGGTGTCGCCGCGCGAGGACGAGGCCGACGAGCCCATGCCCGGCGACCGGGCCCTGACGCTGGACGAGCAGGCCCGCTGGGGCCTGGGGCACCTGACCCGGGTGTTCGGCACCGCCCCGGTCGCCCCGGCCGAGGGCGCCGCCCGGCTGCGCGAGCTGCAGCGCGTGGTCGTCTCCGCCAACCGGTTCGGGCTGCCCGCCATCGCGCACGAGGAGTGCCTGACCGGCTTCATGACCTGGCAGGCCACCGTGTTCCCCAGCCCGCCGGCGTGGGGCGCGAGCTTCGACCCCGGGCTGGTCGGCGAGATGGCCGCCGCCATCGCTGCGTCCATGCGGCGCGTCGGCGTCCACCAGGGGTTCGCGCCGGTGCTGGACGTGGTGCGCGACGCCCGCTGGGGCCGGACGGAGGAGTGCATCGGCGAGGACCCGTATCTCGTCGGCACCCTCGGCACCGCCTACGTCAAGGGCCTGGAGAGCGGCGGCGTCGTCGCCACGCTCAAGCACTTCGCCGGGTACTCGGCGTCGCGGGACGCGCGCAACATGGCGCCGACCGCCGCCGGGCCGCGCGAGGTCGCCGACGTGCTGCTGGAACCGTTCGTCATGGCGCTGCGGGAGGGCCGGCCCCGGTCGGTCATGCCCTCCTACACCGATATCGACGGGGTTCCCGCGTCGGGCAGCGAATGGCTGCTGACCCGGTTGCTGCGCGAGGAGCTCGGTTTCACCGGCGTGGTGGTGTCCGACTACTTCGCGGTCTCGTTCCTGCAGTCGCGGCACGGGGTGGCCGGGTCCCGGAAGGAGGCGGCGGCGCGCGCGCTGGCGGCCGGCATCGACGTGGAGCTGCCGTCGGTGCGCTGCTACGGCGAGCCGCTGGTGGAGGCGGTGCGCAAGGGCGAGATCCCCGAGGAGCTGCTCGACCGGGCCGCGTCGCGCGTCCTCACGCTCAAGGCGGAGCTCGGCCTGCTGGACGGGCCCGGTGACGGTGAGCCCGCGGACGGGGCGCCGGTCTTCGTCCCGGCCGCGGACGGGGCGCCGGTGTTCGACCCGCCCGCGCACCGCGAGCTGGCGCGGCGGCTGGCCGAGGAGTCGGTCGTCCTGCTGGCCGACGACGGGACGCTGCCGCTGCGCCCGGACGCGCGGGTCGCCCTGGTCGGGCCGCTGGCCGACGAGCGGTACGGGATGATGGGCTGCTACGCCTTCCCCAACCACGTCGGCCGGTCGGACCCGGACCTGCCGCTGGGCGTGGAGTTCCCGACGCTGGCCGACGCGCTGCGCGGCGAGTTCGCCGAGCTGCGGGTCGTGCCGGGCGGCGACGTGCTGGGGGCCGACGACACCGAGATCGCCGCCGCCGTCGCCGCCGCGCGGGATGCCGAGGTGTGCGTGCTGGCGCTCGGCGACCGGGCCGGGCTGTTCGGGCGCGGCACCTCCGGCGAGGGCTGCGACGTCGAGACGCTGGCGCTGCCGGGCCGTCAGGCCGAGCTCGCCGAAGCCGTCCTGGCCACGGGAACGCCCACCGTCGTGGTGTTGCTGTCGGGACGCCCGTACGCGCTGGGCGCCGTCGCGGAACGTGCGGCGGCGGTCGTGCAGGCGTTCTTCCCCGGGGAGGAGGGCGGCGCGGCCCTGGCTGCGGTCCTGACCGGGCGCGCCGAGCCCCGGGGGCGGCTCCCGGTGAGCATGCCGCGCAGGCCGTACGGCGCCCCGGTGGTGTACCTGCGCTCCCGCCTGGACTCCCCGCACCAGTGGAGCACGGTGGACTCCACGCCGCTGTTCCCGTTCGGGCACGGGCTGAGCTGGACGACGTTCGCCTACGAGGAGCTGGCCGTCGACCCCGTGGCGGCGACCGACGGGTCGGTACGGGTGAGCGCGGTGGTCCGCAACGTGGGGGAACGGGCCGGCACGGAGGTCGTCCAGCTCTACCTGGCCGACCCGGTGTCGTCCGTGGTCCGGCCCACGCGCTGGCTGGCCGGATGGGCGAAGACGCGCATCGAACCGGGGCGGGCCGTACGGGTGGAGTTCACGGTGCACGCCGACCGCACCTCGTTCACCGGGTGCGACCTGACGCGCGTCGTGGAGCCGGGAGTCGTGGAGGTGCTGGTGGGGCGGTCCAGTGAGGACCTTCCGCTGCGGGGCTCGTTCACCCTGGAGGGGCCGCGGCGCGTGCTCGGCGCCGATCGCGTGATGGCCGTCCCGGTGGAGGTGACCCCCCTGTGAGCGCGCCGAAGAGGTTTCGCAACCCGATCCTGCCGGGGATGAACCCCGACCCGTCGATCTGCCGCGTGGGCGGCGACTTCTACCTGGTGACGTCCACGTTCGAGTGGTTTCCCGGCCTTCCGGTGTTCCACAGCCGCGACCTGGTGCACTGGCGGCAGCTCGGGCACGTCCTGGACCGGCCGTCGCAGCTCTACCTGGACGGCATCCGGCCCTCGGCCGGGCTGTACGCGCCGACGATCCGCCACCACGACGGCACGTTCTACGTGGTGTGCACGCTCGTCGACGGGCTGGGCCACTTCGTGGTGACCGCGACCGACCCGGCCGGGCCGTGGTCGGAGCCCACCTGGCTGGAGGGCAAGGGGATCGACCCGTCGCTGTTCTTCGACGACGACGGACGGGTGTGGTTCACCGAGACCCGGCCGAAGACGACCGGGGAGCTCAACGACGAGTGCCAGATCCTGCTGCGGGAGTTCGACACCGCCGCGCTGCGGACGACCGGTCCCGAGCACGTGATCTGGGAGGGCGCGGTCAGGCAGGCGATCTGGCCGGAGGCGCCCCACCTCTACAAGGTCGACGGCCGGTACGTGCTGGTGACGGCCGAGGGCGGCACCTTCCACGACCACGCGGTGGTGGTCGCCCGCTCCGACGCCGTCACCGGCCCCTACGAGGGGAACCCGCGCAACCCCGTGCTGACGCACCGGCACCTCGGCCGGGACCACCCGATCGTGGGGACGGGCCATGCCGACTTGGTCGACACCCCCGACGGGGAATGGTGGATGGTGCTGCTGGCCTGGCGTCCCTACGGGGGCTACTACTGCAACCTGGGCCGCGAGACGTTCCTGACGCCCGTCCGCTGGGAGGACGGCTGGCCCGTGGCGGGGCCGGTGGAGGCCGTCCACGCCGCGCCGTCGCTCCCCGAGCACCGCTGGCCCGCCGCCCCGGCATGCGACCACTTCGACGCCCCGGACCTGGCGCCGTACTGGAACATGCTGCGCACCCCGCGCGAACAGTGGTGGAGCCTGACCGACCGTCCCGGGCACCTGCGGTTGCGGCTGCGCCGCCACACTTTGGCCGATCTGGCCAATCCGTCGTTCGTCGGACGGCGGCAGCAGCACATGGACTTCGCCGCGTACGCGGCCATGGAGTTCACGCCTGAGCACGAAGGGGACCAGGCGGGGCTCGCGCTCGTGCTCAACCACGAGTTCCATGTGGTCCTGGCGTCCACCGCGCAGGGGCTGCGGCTCGTGCGCCGCGAGCAGGGCCGGGACACGGTGCTGGCCGAGCACACCTCCGTCCCGCACCGGCTCTGGCTGGGGTTCGAGGCGCACGGGCAGGAGTACCAGGCGCGCTTCGCCACCCGGCCCGGGGCCTGGGAGCCCCTCGGCGAACCGTTCGACGGGCGGTTCCTCAACACCCAGACGGCGGGCGGGTTCACCGGCGTCTACGTCGGCATGTTCGCGTCCGGCCCCGCCCCCGAACGGTTCGCCGACTTCGACTGGTTCGAGTACTCGCCCCTCGACGGCGAGCCCTGAGCGGCCTTTCCTGTGGTCGCCGGGCGGTCGCCCGGCGACCTGCGGGATCGCGCGGCGGCCGGGTGAAAGTTGCCGCCCGGCGGGCGCTTTCCTTGACCGTGTCGAAACGCTTCGACCACCCTCCGGGGGCAACCGCGTCACGAGGAGGCCCCCGATGCGAGGAGACCGTCGCAAACCCCGCAGACCCCGCCGCACGGTGACACTGCTGGCCGCGCTCGCGCTGAGCGCCGCGCCGCTGGCCGTCCCCGCCCCCGCCGTCGCCCTCCCCGCGACGGCCGCCGCCGAGACCTACACGTGGCGGAACGTGCAGATCGCGGGCGGCGGGTTCGTCCCGGGGATCGTCTTCAGCCGCAAGGAGCGCAACCTGATCTACGCCCGGACCGACATCGGCGGCGCCTACCGCTGGGACCAGTCGGCCCGGCGCTGGATCCCGCTGCTGGACTGGGTCGGCTGGGACCGGTGGGGCTACAACGGCGTGGTCAGCCTGGCCGCCGACCCCGTGGACGCCCGCCGCGTCTACGTCGCCGCCGGGATGTACACCAACGGCTGGGACCCCGAGAACGGCGCCGTGCTGCGCTCGTCCGACCGGGGCAACACCTGGCAGGTCACGCGACTGCCGTTCAAGCTCGGCGGCAACATGCCCGGACGCGGCATGGGCGAACGGCTCGTCGTCGACCCCAACGACAACCGCGTGCTCTACCTCGGCGCCCCCGAGGGCAACGGGCTGTGGCGCAGCACCGACCGGGGCGTGACCTGGTCGAAGGTGTCGAGCTTCCCCAACCCCGGCAACTACAGCGACGACCCGTCCGACCCCAACGGGTACGGCAGCCACCGGCCCGGCGTGGTGTGGGTGACGTTCGACGAGAGCACCGGCACGTCCGGCAGCCCCACCCGCACCATCTACGCCGGCGTGGCCGACAAGGACAACACCGTCTACCGCAGCACCGACGCGGGCGCCACCTGGCAGCGCGTCCCCGGGCAGCCGACCGGCTACATCGCGCACAAGGGCGTGCTGGACGCGGCCGGCCACGCCCTCTACATCGCCACGTCCGACACCGCGGGCCCCTACAGCGGCGGCAAGGGCGACGTGTGGAAGCTCGACACCCGGACGTCGGCGTGGACCCGCATCAGCCCCGTCCCGTCGACCAGTTCGGACGCCTACTTCGGCTACAGCGGCCTGACCGTCGACCGGCAGCGCCCCGGCACCCTCATGGTCGCCACGCAGATCTCCTGGTGGCCGGACGTCATCTTCTTCCGCAGCACCGACGGCGGCCAGACCTGGACGCGGATCTGGGACTGGACGAGCTACCCCAACCGCAGCTTCCGCTACCGGATGGACATCTCGTCCGTGCCGTGGCTGACGTTCGGCACCAACCCGTCGCCGCCCGAGGTCACGCCGAAGCTCGGCTGGATGACCGAGTCGGTGGAGATCGACCCGTTCAACTCGAACCGGATGATGTACGGGACGGGCGCCACCGTCTACGGCACCGAGGACCTGACCCAGTGGGACTCCGGCGGCCAGTTCACCATCCGGCCCATGGTGGCGGGGCTGGAGGAGACCGCCGTCCTGGACCTGGCCAGCCCGCCGTCCGGGGCCCCGCTGGTCAGCGCCCTGGGCGACATCGGCGGCTTCCGGCACGACAACCTGGGCACCGTCCCGACGACGATGTTCGTGCGGCCGTCGTTCACCAGCACCACCAGCCTGGACTACGCCGAGAACAACCCGTCGGTGATGGTGCGGGCGGGCAACTTCACCGACTCCGAGCGGCCGAACGACTCCCATGTCGCCTTCTCCACCGACGGCGGCGCGAACTGGTGGCAGGCCTCGGAGCCCGGTGGGATCAACAACGGCGGCACGGTCGCGGCGGCCGCCGACGGCAGCCGGTTCGTGTGGGCGCCGGGCGACAGCGGCCAGCCGGTGGTGTACTCGGTCGGGTTCGGCAACTCGTGGTCGCAGTCGTCGGGCGTGCCCGCCAACGCGACGGTCGAGTCTGACCGCGTCAACCCGCGGAAGTTCTACGCGTTCTCGGGCGGCCGCTTCTACGTGAGCACCAACGGCGGCCAGTCGTTCACCGCCACCGCCGCGTCCGGGCTGCCCTCGTCGGCGAAGTTCAAGGCCGTCCCCGGCCGCGAAGGCGACATCTGGCTGGCGGGTGACGGCGGTCTGTTCCACTCCACCGACTCGGGCGCCTCGTTCACCAAGGTCTCGGCGGTCACCAAGGCCGTGAACGTCGGCTTCGGCAAGGCCGCGCCCGGCCGCTCCTACCAGGCCCTGTACCTGGTCGGGACGGTCGGCGGCGTCACGGGCGTCTTCCGCTCCGACGACACCGGCGCGACCTGGGTCCGCGTCAACGACGACCAGCACCAGTACGGGAACATGGGCGAGGCCCTGACCGGCGACCCGCGCGTCTACGGCCGCGTCTACCTGGGCACCAACGGCCGCGGCATCGTCTACGGCGACACCTCCGGCTGATCCACGGCGGCC
>NZ_BAAAZG010000056.1:0-9448 GCF_039536785.1 Actinomadura miaoliensis | reverse complement strand
CGCCCCCGGCCGCGCTGGACCGGGGGCGGCGCCGGGCCGTTACAGCGCCAGGAGGGCGCTCATGGGCAGGCGCGTGTCGGCCAGCGGCCGGACGGCCATGCGGATCAGGGCGAGGGCGTTGTCGTCACCGGCGATGCGGTTGGCGCTGAGCCGTCCGCACGCCAGGCACTCGTGGATGATCATCCACTCGCCGTCCCGGCGGGCCGTGACGCTGAGCGCCGCCATCCGCCCGCCGCAGCCCGCGCGCCGGTCGCCGGGGATCCGGTCGTCGACGTGCAGGCTGGTCAGGCAGTGCGGGCAGTGGTTGCGGTGCGCGGTGCCCGGCGCGGACAGCGGCACGTCCAGGCGGCAGCCCACGCAGCGGAACGACCCGGAGCGGAACGCCCCGGAGCGGCCCTGCCGCCGCCCGTCCGGCCGCTTCGGTTTGCGGCGCGGCATGTCACATCCCGCCGAACGGTTCGAGCGGGAACGGCGGCTCGGCCAGCGGCCGCACGGCCATCCGCATGAGGATGAGCTGGTTGTCGTCCTGCCGCACGGGGTTGGACGTCAGCTCTCCGCACCCGGCGCACCGGTGGATGAGCATCCAGTCGCCCTCGCGCAGCACCGCGATGGCGATCGGCGCCATGCGGGACCGGCACTCGGACGGCCCGCCCTCGGCGTGGTCGAGGACGTGCAGCGAGTGCAGGCAGCTCGGGCAGTGGTTGCGGCGTGCGCCGTCGGGCGCGAACGCGGACACGGTCAGGCCGCAGCGCACGCAGGTGAAGGTATCGGTTCTGAGGGTGGACACCCGGAAACTCCTTGCCGGAACGCCGACGGACCCCGGGTCCGTCGGAGAACGGTGGGGCACATGACAGCAAGGAAGCGCCGAGCGGCCTCGCCGGAGCGTGGATCGTGCTCGTCAGCGACGGTGGAGAGGCGCGCTCGGCGCCGGCCGGGTCGTCAAAAATCACCTGCACGAAGATCGGGTCGGATGGGACGGAGCCGAGGTTAGCGGCCGTCCCCGGCACGTCGCGAGCGATTTTCCGGGCGGGGCTCCGGCGGTCAGGGGGCGAGGAAGTCGGAGTCGCGGGCGTCGGTGACGGCCATGTGGCCGGGGGCGTGGCCGATCGCGAGCGGGGGCTTGGAGACCATCACGGCGGCCTGCGGGGTGACCCCGCAGGCCCAGAAGACGGGGACCTCGCCGGGACGCACGTCCACCGCGTCGCCGAAGTCGGGGGCGTCCAGGTCGGCGATGCCCAGGGCGGCGGGGTCGCCGACGTGGACCGGGGCGCCGTGCACGGCCGGGTACCGCGAGGTCACCCGGACGGCGTCGGCGACCTGGTGCGCCGGGACGGGACGCATCGACACCACCAGCGGCCCGCCGATGGCCCCGGCCGGGCGGCACGGGCGGTTCGTCCGGTACATGGGGACGTTGCGGCCCTGCTCGATGTGCCGGACGGGCACCCCGGCGGCCAGCAGCGCGTCCTCGAAGGTGAAGCTGCAGCCGATCAGGAAGGCCACCAGGTCGTCGCGCCACGCCTCGGACGCGTCGGTCACCTCGGCCACCGGCTCGCCGTCCCGGTAGACGACGTAGGCGGGCAGGTCGGTGCGCAGGTCGCCGCGGAACAGCGCGCAGGAGGTCTCCCCCGGCTCGGTCACGTCCAGCACGGGGCACGGCTTGGGGTTGCGCTGGGCGAACAGCAGGAAGTCGTAGGCGTGCTCGCGGGGGACGGCGATGAGGTTGGCCTGCGTCCAGCCCGCGCACCAGCCCGCGGTGGGGGTGCGCAGGCCGCCCCGGAACAGGGCGCGGGCCTCGTCGGGCGTCAGCATGGCCGAGTCCTTCATCGGTGCCTCCGTGTGAAGTGGACCTGAACGCCCGGCCGCAGCGCGCCGGGCAGAAGGGTCGGATCGGTGCGTCCTATGAGCCGCCGGCCGCCCGGCGCCTCCATGGGGCAGAGGCCGCTGAACGGCCCGGTCGGCCCGACCGCCCCCGCGGGCACGCGGGGGCGGGGGGTGGTGCGGCGGGGGATGCGCAGGTGCGGGTCTCCCCGGTCAGGTACCCGAATCCGGGCGGTCAGCTCCACAGGTCGGCGATTCCGGTCAGGGAGTTGTAGCCCAGGTAGAGGGTGAGGACCCAGGCCACGGCGCCGAGGGCCAGCAGCCAGGCCGGGTAGCGGTAGCCGCCGAGCAGGTCGCGGCGGCGGGCCGCCGCCCACAGCAGCACGCCGAGCCCCACCGGCAGGATCAGGCCGTTCAGCGCGCCCGCCAGGATCAGCAGCGTCACCGGGGTCTTGCCGAGGGCCAGGTAGATCAGCGTGGACACGACGATGAACGCGACCACCAGGCGGCTGCGGTTGCGTTCGATCCACGGCGCGAAGGACACCAGGAACGACACCGAGGTGTAGGAGGCGCCGATGACCGAGGTGATGGCGGCCGACCACATGATCACGCCGAAGACCCGCATGCCGGTGTCCCCGGCGGCGTGCTCGAAGGCCGACGCGGCCGGGTTGTCGGCGGCGAGCTTCGCGCCGCCCGCCACGACCCCGAGCACGGCCAGGAACAGCAGGGTCCGCATCAGCGCGGTGATCAGGATGCCGGTGATCGAGCTGCGGGTGATGCCGCGGATGTTCTCGGGGCCGCTCAGCCCGGACTCGATCATGCGGTGCGCGCCCGCGTAGACGATGTAGCCGCCGACGGTGCCGCCGATCAGCGTGGTGATCGTCAGGAACCGGACCTCCTCGGGCAGCACGGTCTGCCGCAGCGCGTCGCCCAGCGGCGGCCCGGACACCACCGCGACGTACAGCGTCATGAGGATCATGACGGCGCCCAGCACCACCACGATCCGGTCCATGGCGACTCCGGCGCGGCGGATCAGGAAGATGGCCACGGCCAGCGCCGCCGACACCGCCCCGCCGATCTTGACGTCCAGGCCGAACAGCGCGTTCAGGCCGAGCGCGCATCCGGCCACGTTGCCGATGTTGAACACCAGGCCGCCGAAGACGTCCAGCGCGGCCAGCAGGTATCCGGCGCCGGGGGCGACGTCGTTGGCCAGGTCCTGGGCGCGCCGTCCGGACACGCCGACGACGCGCCAGACGTTCAGCTGGATCGCGATGTCGACCAGCACCGACACCAGGATCGCGAAGGCGAAGGCGGCGCCGAGCTGGGCGGTGAAGGTGGTGGTCTGGGTGATGAACCCCGGCCCGATGGCGCTGGTGGCCATCAGGAACATGGCGCCGACGAGCGCGCCGCGCGCCGGCGCCCGGGAGACGGGAGCGTTCGGCGACCGTGTGGTGCTCGGGTCCGTCATGGCTTCCCCTTGCGACGATCCGACTTTCCCGCAGCGTACGGATTGTTCAACAATCGAGCAATCCCCTAATCCTCGTATCCTTCAATTCACCACGTCCGGGCTACCCTGGCCGTGCATGGTTTCGGGTCGGTCACGGCGATGTTTCGTCCGGGGAAGGGAGCGCGATGCCCGTGCGGGAGCAGGTCGGGGAGCAGGCGGAGGGCCGCGGCGGGGATCGGGCACGGGACGGCGGATGGATCGCCAACATCGAGGCGGCGCGCGCGGACCTCGCCCGTTCCAGCACCGCCGCCCGCGTCGCCGGGCTGCTGCGCGAGCAGATCATCGACGGCCTGCTCAAGCCCGGGGAGCGGCTGCCCGAGGGCAAGCTGCAGAAGGCCGCCGACGTGTCCCGCAACACCCTGCGCGAGGCGTTCCGGATGCTCGTCGAGGAACGGCTGCTGGTGTACCAGTTCAACCGGGGCGTGTTCGTGCGCCGCGTCACCCCGGGCGACGTCACCGACCTGTACCTGGTGCGGCGGATCCTGGAGTGCGAGGGCGTGCGGGCCGCCCCCGCGGCCGCCCCCGAGGCCCTCGCCCGCCTGGACGCGGCGGTGTCGCGGGGCGAGCGGGCCGCCGAACAGGGCCGCTGGCCCGAGGTCGGCGCCGCCGACATCCGCTTCCACGAGGCCGTCGGCGCGCTGGTCGGCAGCCGCCGGGTGGACGAGATGCTGTACCGCACGCTGACCGAGCTGCGCCTGGCCTTCCACGAGATGGTCTCGCCCCGCGAGTTCCACGAGCCCTACCTGCGGCGCAACCGGCTGCTCACCGAGCTGATCACGCACGGGCGGATCGAGGCGGCCGAACGCGAGCTGCGCGCCTACCTCGACGACGCCGAGGCCCAGTTGCTGCAGGCCTACGAGGCCGCCGACCGGTCCACCGCCGGCTGAGCCGGCGCCCCCCGCCGCCGGGGGGGTGGAGCGGCCCCAACGTGGGAAGGCTGGATCTCGTACCACGCGATCGCGCAATCTGGGGAGATCCATGAACACGGCAACGGGCGGGGGCGGCGGGGCCGTCCTGGAGGAGCTGGACCGCGAGGAGTGCCTGCGGCTGATCGCGCCGGGCGGCGTCGGCCGGGTCGCCTTCAACGACGGCGAGGGGCCCGCCGTGATCCCGGTGAACTACGTCGTCGACGACGGCACGGTGGTGTTCCGCACCGACCTGACCGGCCGTCTCAGCCAGGCGCTGCGCACCGCGTTGAAGGGCGCGCAGGTGCGGATCGCCTTCGAGGTCGACCGGATCGACGAGGTGCGGCATGAAGGCTGGAGCGTGATGCTGCGCGGGGGCGCCCGGCAGCTGTCGGACGACGAGTGCGTGACCGCCGCGCCCGTGGAGCCGTGGCCTGGCGGCGAGCGCGGCGCGCACATCCGCATGGTCCCGTCGGAGATCAGCGGCCGCCGCATCCACCACTGAGCGCGTCACCACCGAGCAGCCTCGGCCCCCCAGCCGCATCGGCCGCCGAGCCGTATCACCGCCGAGCCGCATCGAGCACCGGACGCGACGCGACGGGCGGGGGCCGCGCGGCCCCCGCCCGTCATTCCCTCGGGTGGTTCAGGGCGTCACTCGTTGAACAGGCTCCCGTAGTCGGCCATCGCCATCGCCACGTCGGCCTGGGCCCAGAAGCGGTGGTAGTTGAACACCGGCGCCGTGGAGCTGGCGCCCGTGGCGTACGCCCACACGCGCTGGTAGTCGGGGTCGTTCTTGTAGAACGACCGGATGGACATGAACGTGGAGCTGGAGTTGATCGGGTCGCCGTTGGGCATCTTGCCGGTCCAGCCCGGGGGCACGTACACCGGGTCGGTGACGCGCTTGTAGTCGGCCTTGGTCTCCGGCACCGACACGCCCTTGGCGTCCTGGTGCCGCCACAGCGCGTCCAGCAGGTTCTTGGCGGTCTGCTTGGCCTGCGCGTGGTTCGCCTTGGCCGCGTAGTAGGTCAGCGTCCTGGCCAGCGCGGCGGTCACGCCGACGTCCTGGGTGTGGTCGACGACGGTGACGTGCAGCCCGGTGTTGGCGGGCGGCATGCCGCTGGTGCTGGACCAGTTGGCGTCCGGCTGTCCCTCCCAGCGCAGCGTGGAGGGGATCTGGTACTCGCCGGTCGAAGCGTTGACCGTGGTGTTGTCCAGCACCCAGGCGACCCACTTGTCCATGATGGTCTTGGCGTCGGCGCTGCCGGTGGCGTAGTAGTACTCGGCGACGCGCTCCATCGACCACGCCTGGAACCCGAACCACTGGTTGCTGGGCGGGTCGTGGTAGACGGGCTGCCAGTCGTAGGCCATCCCGAAGAACTTGGTCAGGCCGGACGGCGGGGTGCTGTAGCTGCCGTCCCAGCTGTTGGTCACGCCTCCGGCGATGCCGCCCTCGGCCGACTGCAGCCACTTGTAGAGCTGCAGCTGCCGGGTGAGGCTGGTCGACCAGTCGGTCTTGGCCGTCGCGCCCTTGGGCGCCAGGGCCGAGTTGTTGACCAGGGCGTAGGCCGCCATCGGGTTCTGGTAGCCGAAGTGGGACGCGCCGTCGCCGATGCGCCAGGCCCAGCCCGCGCTGGTGTCCAGCGCGCCGCCCCAGGCGTAGTACCACGACAGCAGGTAGTGGGAGCTGTCCTTGCCGGAGCCGGCCGGGCAGGACGACGCCGGGTAGCAGTTGCCGATCTTCTTGAAGTACTTGTCGAAGAACGAGTACCGCAGGTAGTCGCCCAGCTTCCCGGCCTTGGCCACCGTGGCGGACACGTCGGCGCCCTTGTTCTGCGCCTTGGCCCACACGTCGGCCCAGTACGCGGCCTGGACCGCGCGCGCGTCGGCGTCGGGGGCGTTGGTGAACTTCCACTGCTTGGCGTAGCTGGCGTCCTTGGTGAACAGGTCCAGGTAGCCGTTGGTGCCGCCGTACTTGAACGCGTCGCAGGTGGGCTGCGGGATCGTCTCGAACACCGACTCCTGCGAGCCGCGCTGGTAGGTGTTGATGTAGGACGGGCCGTCGGCGGACGGTCCGTTCTCGCAGCCGCCGCCCGGGGTGTTGCCGTAGCCGTAGACGTTGTCCACGTCCTGCAGCCAGTGCATGCCGTAGATGTCGTCGGTGCCGTACGCCGACTTCAGCTCACCGGCGATCGGGTCCTGCCCGACCGGGATGTTGCCGTCCAGCTGGGACGGGTAGTTGCTGGGGTCGGGGTGCTCCGGCGCGTAGGTGGCGGGCTTGTTCGCCTGGTAGAAGGAGTTGGTCGGCTGGTCGGCGTGCGTGGGGATCATGTACTTCTCCATCAACGCCCACGAGGCGTTGAACGGCGCCCAGTTCTGGGTCACCTTGCCGTACATGGCCTCCAGCCAGATCAGGTAGCTGTACGCCTCGGAGGTCGTCTCGTGCCCGTGGTCGGGGGCCTCCACCATGAAGGTCTCCACCGAGTGGTACGGGATGCCCTCGGGGCTGAAGTACCCGTTCGCCGGGTCCTTGATCTTGTTGTACTGGTCGAGGAACCGCTGCTGGTAGACACCGCCGCTGGTGTCGGCCTGGGTGACGGTGACCCGGGCCGCGGCGTAGCCGGTGGCCGTCGAGGTGAACGTGGCCGTGCCGGTGCCGCTCGCGGCGGCGCTGATCTCCACGTTCTGCGCGGTGGACCAGTTCTGCGGGGTGAAGGTGAGCTGGCCTCCGGCGCTGACGGTCAGCGCCGTGTTGCCGGACGTGCGGGCCGTGCTGACCGTGACGTTGGACGCCGGCGCCTTGGACAGCTTGACACCGTAGGTGACCTTGCCGCCCTGCGTGACCGTGAGCGTGGTCGGGCTGGCGACGATGCTCGCCTCCTCGGTCACCGTGATCCCGACCGGTGCCGACTCGGCGGTCGCGCCGGTGCTGTCGGTGACCTTGGCGTAGAGCGAGTAGTTGCCCGCCTGGGTCGGCGTCCAGTTCAGCGTGTACGGCGCGGTGGTGTCACCGGCCGCCAGCAGGCCGTCCTGGCTGTAGAACTCGACCTTGCTGACCGTGGCGCCGGTCCCTGCCGTGGCGGTGGCCGCCAGCGGCACGGCGGCGCCCACCGAGTAGGTGGCGCCGGCGGCGGGGCTGGTCAGCGTGACGGTCGGCGCGGCGGCCGTGTCGTTGCAGCGGGTGCCGTTGAGGAAGAACGCGGTCGGGTCGGCGTTGCCGCCGGAGTAGGTGAACTGCGCGCCCACGTTGACCGTCGCGCCGGACGCCAGCGCGCCGTTCCACCCGGCGTTCTTCACGCTGACCTGCTGCCCGGTCTGGGACCAGGTGCCGTTCCAGCCGTTGGTCAGCCGCTGGTTGCCGCCGTAGGAGTACGTCAGCTCCCAGCCGGACAGGGCGTCACCGGTGTTGGTGATGTCGAGGCTGGCGGTGAAGCCGTTGCCCCAGTCGTTCTTCTTGTAGACCACCTTGCAGCCCGCGGCGGCCTGCGCCGGTGCCGCCACGGCGGTGAACAGGCCGCCGAGCAGCACCAGCGCCGCGCTCACCGCGGTGAACGAGCGCCTTCGGTCGCGCCATCGCAATCGTCGTCTCACAGGGTTTCCTCTCGGGCAGGGCGGAGCCCGCCGCCGGCGCGGTGGAAGCGCCGGCGGCGTGCGCACTCGGGGTGAGCGGGGTCGGTCGGGCGCCTCTCCGGCGCCGGTGGGGCGGGCTCCGCCGGGCCCGGGCGGGACGGCGGGGCGTCCCCCCGCTAGGCGGAATCTCGGACGATCAGCTTGGTCTTGAGCACGACGCCGCGGTCGGTCAGGCCCTTGCCGCCCATGCAGGCGCGCAGCTCGCGCACGATGCGGGCGCCGAGGTCCTCGATCGGCTGGCGGACGGTGGTGAGCCGGGGCCGCACGCGCTGGGCGATCGGGGCGTCGTCGAACCCGACGACCGCGACGTCGTCGGGCACCCGGCGGCCGGCGCGGCGCAGCGCCCGCAGCGCGCCCACCGCCATCGGGTCGGACGCGCACAGCACGGCGTCCAGGTCGGGACGGCGGTCCAGCAGCCGGTTCATGGCGTGCTCGCCGGACAGCTGGCCGAAGTCGCCGCGGCCGATCAGGCCGGTGACGTCCAGGCCCGCCTCCTCGGCGGCGGCCCGGTACCCGGCGAGCCGGTCCACGCCCGCGGCCATGTCGGACGGCCCCGCGATGGTGGCCACCGCACGCCGCCCGGAGGCGGCCAGGTGCCGCACGGCCGCGCGGGCGCCGCCGCGGTTGTCGGCGTCCACGTACGGCAGCGGCACGTCGCTGAGCGGCCGCCCGGCCAGCACCACCGGGGCCCCGGCGGCGGCGTGCACCAGCGCCGCCGGGTGGTCCCGGTGCGAGCTGATCAGCAGCACCCCGGCGGCGTGCCCGCCGCGCAGGTACTCGGCGGTGGTGCGCCACTCCTCCGGCCGTCCGGCCATGAGGATCACCAGCGGGGCGCGGCCGTCCAGCTCGCGTTTGACGCCCCACAGCACCCGGGCGAAGAACGGGTCGGCGAAGACGCGGGCGCTGTCCTCGCAGAACACCGCGGCGACGGCGCCGGAGGTGCGGGGCTCACGGGAGGCGGGGCGGCGGCGCACGTAGCCGAGCCGCTGCACCGCCTCCTCGACCTGCATGCGCGCGGTGCGGCTGACCCGGGTGGAGCCGCTGAGCACGCGGGAGGCGGTGGCCGGGGAGACACCGGCGAGCTCGGCGACGTGGGCCAGGGTCGGGGTTCGGCCGTCGGCCGGGGGACAGGCCGGACCGGCGGACGGTTCGGTGATCGTCACGCGTGCACTCCCTTCGGGTTCCCGGCCCGCGGGGGTGGCGGCCGGGAGGGGCGGGGGGTGTAGTGGGAGCGCTCCCAAGAATCCGTTCGCCGGTCAGCGCTGTCAAGAGAAATGTGGCAATCAGGTTAAGGCCCGGTTTCGGGCCGTTCCCCGATCACGATGACCGCCCCGCGAATCGGTGTTGATCAGCGAAAACGCACCGCACACCCGTTCGGGGACGACGTGAAAACCGTGAAAGAACGTGGAAGAACGCTTCTCGCCGCGCCGCGGCCGGTTTAGGTTCGGCCTCGAAATCGAGAGTGTGGGAGCGCTCCCATCAATCGGACAAGGAGGTCGGATGCGGGCACGGGCGACGAGCCCCGCGACGGGCCGCGCGACGAGCCCCGCGAGGGGCCGCGTGCTGAAGGCGCTCGCGGCGCTGGCCGGGG
>NZ_BAAAZG010000055.1:174641-217169 GCF_039536785.1 Actinomadura miaoliensis | reverse complement strand
GCCTGCTCCTCCAGGGCGGCGCGGCGGCGCACCGCCTCGGCGTGCCGCTGCCGCAGCTCGTGCAGCGCATGGCCCCGGTCGGCGGCGGCGCGCGCGGCCGCCAGCCTCTCGCGGGTCTCGGCGAGCAGGCCCTCGGTGACCGCGAGCACGTCGCAGAGGTAGGCCTCCAGCTCGGCGGCCCACGCGGGCAGCATCTCGACGTCTTCGAGGGGCTCGGGGGCGGGTTCGCCCTGCCGGGGCGCGGGGACGATGGGACGCGCGGCCTGGCGCGGCGACGCCGAGCCGCTGATCTCGGCGACGCGGTCGGCGATCGACTCGGCGTCGGCGCGCAGGTCGGCGGCCTCGCGGTGGGTGTCGCGGCGGCGGTCGGCCAGCCACTTCTCCACCTGGGTGAAGACCTCGGCGGCGAACAGCCGTTCCAGCACCTCGCGGCGCTCGTCGGCCTTGGCGCGCAGGAACCCGGCGAACTCCCCCTGCGGCAGCATCGCCACCTGGCAGAACTGGTCGCGCGTCATGCCCAGCAGCCGCCCGATGAGGTCGCCCGCCTCGTCCAGCCGGGTGGACAGCGCCACCCACCGGCCCCGCTCGAACTCCTCCAGCGTGACCTTGGCCTGCTCGACCCGGGTGCCCTGGCCGCGCAGCTTGGGCCGCTCCCACCGGGGCGACCGGGTGACGCGCAGCCGCCGCCCCCGGATCGTGGTCTCCAGCACCACCTGCGGGGCCGTGCCGGGAGGGGCGTGGTCGCTGCGCAGGCCGGTGGCGTCGTTGCGGCTGCGGGCGCCGGGCACCTGCCCGTACAGCGCGAAGCACACCGCGTCCAGGATGCTGGTCTTGCCCGCGCCGGTCTGCCCCTGGATGAGGAACAGGCCCGCGTCCGACAGCGCGTCGAAGTCGATCCGCTCGGTGCCGGAGAACGGCCCGAACGCTGTGATCTCCAGCCGGTGCAGCCTCATGCCCCGCCCCCTTCGCTCACGCCGTGCCGTCCTCGCTCACGCCGTGCCCTCTTCGCTCACGCCGTGCCCTCTTCGCTCACGCCGTGCCCTCTTCGCTCACGCCGTGCCCTCTTCGCTCACGCCTGGGCCTCCTTCTGGCGGCAGGCTTCGAACGCCTCGTACAGCAGCGCGCGTTCGGCGTCGCCGGCCGGGGCGCCGGTCACCTCGGCCACGAAGTCGCCGGCGATGTCGGTCTCGGACTTCTCCCGCACCCGCTCGGACCAGGTGCGCTCGGGCCGCTCGTCGCCGCCCTCAGGGGCGTGGCCCAGCACCAGGACGTGCGGGAAGCGGCGGCGCAGCCGCTCCATGGCGGCGGCGGGGCGGTTCGGATCGGTGAGAGTGATCTGCAGCCAGTGGTCGCGGTAGGCGTCGTACCGCGGATCGGTCAGCAGGTCGTCGATGCGGGCGGGGGGCAGCCGCCTGAGGCGGCGCGGCACGGGCGCCTCGGCGAACTCGGCCGTCACCGTGCCGTCGTCGGCCAGGTCGACCAGCCAGGAGCCCTTGACGTGGTGCTCCTCGGAGAACGAGTAGGCCAGCGGCGAGCCGGAGTAGCGGACCCGCTCGGTCACCCGCTGCCGCCCGTGCAGGTGGCCCAGCGCCACGTAGTCGATGCCGTCGAACACCCCGGCCGGCACGTTCGCCGCGCCGCCCACCGAGATGTCGCGCTCGCTGTCGCTGGTCTCCGGTTCCGGGGCCTCGCCGCCGGTGACGAACGCGTGCGCCAGCACCACCGAGCGGGTGCCCGGCGCGCGCCCGGCCAGGTCGGCGCGGATGCGGCGCATCGCGGCGGTGAGCGCGGCGGCGTGCCCGCGCTCGTCCAGCTTCCAGTCGCCGCGCACCAGGTCGGGCTCCAGGTACGGGATGCCGTAGACCGCCACGCCGCCGATCAGCACCGGCTCGCCGACCGCCGCCGGGTCGGTCCGCAGGTGCACGCCGGCGGCGTCCATCAGCCCCGCGCCGAAGCCGAGCCGCCGCGCCGAGTCGTGGTTGCCGGAGATCAGCACCACGCGGGCGACCTCGCGCAGCCGCGACAGGGCCTCGTCGGCCAGCCGCACCGCGTCCACGGACGGCAGCGCGCGGTCGTAGACGTCGCCGGAGACCAGCACGGCGTCCACGCGTTCCGACCGCGCGGTCTCGACCAGGTGGTCGACGAACGTGCCCTGGGCGGCCAGCAGGTCCTCGCGGTGGAAGGATCTGCCCAGATGCCAGTCGGAGGTGTGGAGAAATCGCATGTCCCGGCCACCATAGGCGCCACCTCCGACACATCAGGCACAGAAACGCCGACAAACCCCAAAGGATCACCCCGTCACCGCCGGACGCGCGTAGCGTGGTCCCCGCGTGAGCCCGGCCTCGGCCCGAAGGAGCGATGATGCGCACGGCCCCGCCGCCCCGCCTGGAGGAGATCGCCGACCGGATCTACGCCTACCTGCAGCCGGACGGCACCTGGTGCCTGAACAACGCCGCGTTCCTCGTCGGGCCGGACGCGGTGACGCTGGTCGACACGGCCGCCACCGAGCGGCGCGCCCGCGGGCTGCGCGAGGCGATCGCCTCGGTGACCGCGCTGCCGCCGCGCACCGTCGTCAACACCCACCACCACGGCGACCACACCTACGGCAACGGGCTGTTCGCCCGGGACGCGGTGATCATCGGGCACGACGCGTGCCCCGCCGCCATGGGTGAGCAGGGGCTGCTGCTGACCCTGTTGTGGCCGCACGTCGAGTGGGGCGAGGTGGAGGTCACGCCCCCGACGGTGACGTTCCCCGACCGGCTGACCCTGCGGGTGGGCGAGCTGGAGGTCGAGCTGGTCTTCGTGGGGCCGGCGCACACCGACAACGACATCGTGGCGTGGGTGCCCGAGCACCGGCTGCTGCTGGCCGGGGACGTGGTGTTCAACGGCGGCACCCCGTTCGTGCTGTGGGGGTCGGTCGCGGGCAGCCTGGCCGCGCTGGACCGGCTGCGGGCGCTCGGCGCCGAGACCGTCCTGCCCGGGCACGGCCCCGTCGGCGGGCCGGAGCTGTTCGACCGCGCCGAGGCGTACCTGCGCTGGGTCCAGGGCGTGGCGCGGCGCGGCGCAGAGGCCGGGCTGTCGCCGCTGGAGGCCGCCCGCGAGACCGACCTGGGCGAGTTCGCCGGCCTGACCGACTCCGAACGGCTCGTCGGCAACCTGCACCGCGCCTACGCCGAGCGGCGCGGCGAACCGCCCGGCGCCCCCCTGGACACCATGACCGCCATGCTGGAGATGGTGGAGTACAACGACGGTCAGGCCCCCACCTGCCTGGCCTGACCGGCCGGGCGTCGCCGGGCGCGCCTCCGGTGGGCTCGGGGCCGCGGCGCCTGCCTTAGGGTTACCGGCGTGAGCGAGCGTCCCTACGTGCTGTTGAGCTGCGCGATGTCGGTGGACGGTTACATCGACGACGCGAGCCCGGACCGGCTGCGGCTGTCCACCGCCGCCGACTGGGACCGCGTGGACGCCGTGCGCGCCGGCTGCGACGCCATCATGGTCGGGGCGGGCACCGTGCGGCAGGACGACCCCCGGCTGCTCGTGCGCTCCGAGGCCCGGCGCGAGCAGCGGGTGCGGCGCGGCCTGCCGCCGGACCTGACCAAGGTCACGGTGACCGCCGGCGGCGACCTCGACCCGGACGCCCGGTTCTTCACCACCGGGGAGTCGCCCAAGCTGGTGTACGCGCCGTCAGGCATCGCGCCCGGGCTGGCCGAACGGCTGGCCGGACGCGCCGAGGTCGTCGACGCGGGCGACCCGGTGAGCCTCCCGGCCTTGCTGGGCGACCTGGCGCGGCGCGGCGTGCGGCGGCTGATGGTCGAGGGCGGGGGCGGCGTCCACACCCGTTTCCTGACCGCGGGGCTGGTGGACGAGCTGCAGCTGGTGGTGGCGCCGTTCTTCATCGGCGACCCGGCGGCGCCGCGGTTCGTCGGCGCCGGGGTGTACCCGCAGAGCCCGGCGGCGCCGATGCGGCTGGAGGAGGTCACCCGCATCGGCGACCTGGTGCTGCTGCGCTATCTGGCGGGCGGCGGCCGCTGATGGACGGCGCCGCTCCACCGGCCGCGCAGCCGCCCGCCACCCGGCGCGGGGACGACCTGCGCTGGCTGGCGCTGGCCTGCGACCTGGCCGCGCTGTGCCCGCCGTCGGCCACGGCGTTCTCGGTCGGCGCGGTGATCGTCGACGCGGACGGCCGGGAGCTGGCCCGGGGCTTCTCCCGGGAGGCCGACCCGCACGCGCACGCCGAGGAGACCGCCCTGGCCAAGCTCGGCGCCGATCCGTGGGCCGGGCCGCCCGCGCCGGTGAGGGCGCCGCTCGCCGGCGCGACCCTCTACAGCTCGCTGGAGCCGTGCGGGCGGCGCCGGTCCCGTCCCCGCACCTGCGCGGACCTGATCCTGGCGGCCGGGATCCCGCGGGTGGTGTTCGCCTGGCGCGAGCCGTCGCTGTTCGTCGAGGGCGAGGGCAGGGAGCTGCTGCGCGCGAAGGGCGTGCGGGTCGTCGAGTTGCCCGAGCTGGCCGGGCGCGCCCGCGAGCCGAACGCCCACCTGCTGCCGTAGCGCCCGCCATGACGCGGGCGTGAGTCGACGGGCGTGAGACGCGAGTCTCATCCGGCTCTTGCCAATCCCGGGGGGCGGCATGCGATGCTGTGACCAAGCAAGCATTCGGTCAACACCCCGCGGAGGTGCGGCGGCATGCGCGAGCACGATCGGCTGTTCATCGACGGCGACTGGGCCGCCCCGGCCGGCACCGGCACCATCGAGGTCGTCTCCCCGCACACCGAGGAGGTGGTCGGGCGGGTGCCCGAGGGCACCGAGGCCGACATCGACGCCGCCGTGGCCGCCGCCCGCCGCGCGTTCGACCACGGGCCCTGGCCGCGCATGACGCCCGCCGAACGCGCCGCGATCCTCGGCCGGCTGGCGGCGATCTACGCCGAGCGGCAGCAGGAGATGGCCGACCTGATCACCGAGGAGATGGGCTCGCCCATCCTGTTCTCGGTGTTCGGGCAGGCCGCCATGGCGCAGATGGTGCTGCAGTACTACGTGAACCTGGCCGACGGGTACGCCTGGGAGGACGAGCGCGCGGGCATGCTCGGCCCGGTCACGGTGACGCGCGAGCCGGTCGGCGTGGTCGCGGCGATCTACCCGTGGAACGTCCCGCAGTTCACGCTGATGCTGAAGCTGGCGCCCGCGCTGCTCGCGGGCTGCACCGTGGTGGCCAAGCCGTCCCCGGAGGCGCCGCTGGACGCCTACGTGCTGGCCGAGTGGATCAAGGAGGCGGGCGTCCCCGAGGGCGTGGTCAACATCGTCCCGGCGGGACGGGAGGTCGGCGCGTACCTGGTCGCGCACCTGGACGTCGACAAGGTGGCGTTCACCGGGTCCACCGCGGCCGGACGGCGGATCGGCGCGGTGTGCGGGGAGAACCTGCGGCGCGTCACGCTGGAGCTGGGCGGCAAGTCCGCGGCGATCATCCTGGAGGACGCCGACCTGGCCGCCACCGTCGAGGGCCTGAAGATGGCGTCGCTGATGAACAACGGCGAGGCGTGCGCGGCGCAGACCCGCATCCTGGCGCCGCGGAGCCGCTACGACGAGGTCGCCGACGCCCTGGCCGCCATGGTCGGCGGGCTGACCGTGGGCGACCCGGCCGACTACGGCACCGAGATCGGCCCGCTGGTGGCGCGGCGGCAGCAGGACCGGGTGGAGAACTACATCCGGATCGGCCAGGACGAGGGCGCCAAGATCATCACCGGCGGGCTGAACCGGCCGCACGACCGCGGCTGGTACGTGGCGCCCACGGTGTTCGCCGGCGTCCGCAACGACATGCGCATCGCCCAGGAGGAGATCTTCGGCCCGGTGCTGGCGCTGATCCCCTACGAGGACGAGGACGACGCCGTGCGCATCGCCAACGACAGCGCCTACGGCCTGGGCGGCTCGGTGTGGACGGCCGACGTCGACCACGGCGTCGAGGTCGCCCGCCGCATCCGCACGGGAAGCTGCGGCGTCAACCTCTACGTGCTCGACCCCAACACGCCGTTCGGCGGCTTCAAGGACAGCGGCCTGGGACGCGAGCTCGGCCCCGAGGGGCTGGAGGCGTACCTGGAGCACAAGGCCATCCCCCGGCCGTCCTGATTCCGGCGAGCCCGGCCGTCGATTCCACGTTCGGGGGACGGGGGCCGTACCGTAGTGCGCCGTGTCCCCCACCAACGATGCTCCGAGCCTGGACGACGTGCTCGTCGGCGAGGCGGTGCTGGGCGTCTACCGGCAGATGTTCGCCGCGCTGGCGCGTGACAGCGGCGCCGTCGTCGACGACCCCGAGATGGTGGACGTGGCGGAGACGCTCCTGGCCGCGTTCGCCGACGCCGGGGAAGAGGGGCTGAGCCGCGAGCAGATGCGGTACGTGTGCCGCCGCTACCCCACCGAGGTGTTCGAGAACCGGCTGCGCGTGCTCAAGGGCCTGGGCGCGATACGGGAGGTGTTCCCCAAGCCCAACCAGCTTCGCTACCGCGCGTCGTTCACCAGCGTGGTGGGGCTGATGTTCGTCCGGCGGATGATGCTGGACGGCGGCCAGAGCGAGATGCACCGGCTGCTGGCGCTGGAACAGCTCAACGTGGCCGACCCCCGGATGACGGCCGAACAGGCGCGCGCGGGGGCCGAGGGGCTGGCGCGCGCGTTCCGCCTGTGGAGCGTCGAGCTGGTCACGCTGACCAACGGGACCATCGAGGAACTGCGCGAGCAGGCGCCGAAGCTGTGGGGCACCGAGGAGATCCTGCAGCGGGCCGAGCGGCTGCACGGGGCGATCCTGCGGCGCTGGCCGCAGCTGGACCGCACCTGCACCGATCTGCGCGCCGCCATCTACGCCTACGGGGACGCCTCGCGACGCGCCGCGGCCCGGCTGTCGGATTCCGCGGGCACCACGCGCAACCTCACGCTGCTTCCGCCCGAGACGTGGCGGACGTTCGCGCGCACCGCCTCCCGTGAGGAGCTGGCGGCGGTGCTGAACGGATTCGTGTTCGACGCGCCGGCGCCCTGGCACGAGCCCGCCGCGGTGGTGACGGCCGTGGAGGACGGCCCCCGCACGACCCCGCCCCGTCCGGCGCCGCCCCGTCCGTCCGTGCCGGACCCGGGGCTGTCGGAGGACGCGGCGAGCGACGACGCCGCCGCCGAACGTCTTCGTGTCGTCGCCGAGCAGGTTCTGCGGGGACGCGAGCGGGTCGCCGTGGAGGAGGTGCTCGACCAGGACTGGACGGCCGCACGGCGTCTGCTGGCCGACCTGTCGTCGGCGCACCTGCACCCGGAGCTGCCCTACCGGCTGGTGTGGTCGGACGGGTTGGCGACGCGTCCGGACGGGTCGCCGACGTGGCTGTCCCCCGGCGTGTTCGAAAGGACAGGCCCGTGAACGCGCCCGTACCCCCGACCGTGCCCGCCGAGGTGCTCGCCCGGGCGCGGGCACGTCTGCTGGGCGCGCCCTCGATCGCGGTGTCGGACCCCACTCCGCCGGGGCTGGTCACGGCGGGCGACGGTTCGCGCGTGTGGCTGCTGCCCCCGTGGCCCGACGGCGCCACCCCGGCGCTGCTGGAGGAGTACGACATCGCGCCCATGCCGCTGGACCGTCCTGGCCAGGCGCGCCGTGTGCTGGCCGCCGCGTTGCGCTGCTGCTGGCCCCGCCTGGACGACGCGCCCTGGCCCGGTGAACGCGCCCCCGTCGGCGACGTGCTGGAGGTGTACGTGCGCATGTCGCGGGGCGACGCGGAACTGGCGCGCCGCTGGGCGACCGGTGAGCTGCGCCGCCTGCACGACACCGGGTGGCTGCTGCTGGACAAGGAGGCCGCGACCGTCCGGCCCGGCCCCCGCGTCGCCCTGTGGCCCGAGGGCTCGCTGGGCTCGTTGCGCGACCTGATCCGCCGTCTTCCCCAGCCGCCCGAGCCGCTGCCCCACGTCGACGAGCAGGCCGCCCCCGCGGGCGAGCCGGGCGAGCCCGTGGAGGATGCGGGTGAGTGAGCTGTTCGAGCCGCTGCTGCGTTCGTACGACGAGAAGCGGCGGGCGGAGCTGGTGGCCGCGTACATGGCGGTGGAGCACGCGGCCGAGCCGGTGCCCGAGGTGCGGTTCCCGGCGTTGCGCGAGCCCGCCCTGCGCCGCACCGTCGAGGAGATGCTCGCCCTGACCGGTCGCACGCTGGTGCGCACGGCCGTCAAGGGCGGCCCGTCGCGCTGGACGTCCGCCTACCGCGACGACGTCGCCGAGGCGCTGGCCGCCGACCCGGCGTGCGTGCCGCCGCCGGACGAACGCGCGGTCCTGACGCTGATCCTCATCCACTCCGTCGCGATCCCCCGCGCGACCGGCCTGCTGCCGGACGACTCGTGGCTGTCGCCGTACCCGACGCCGCTGGAGGAGCTGCGGCGCCGCTCGCAGCTCCCCATCGGCGAGCTGGAGGCCGCCCTGCGCCGCCTGCGCCTGGCGGGCCTGGTGTCGCAGGTGAAGGCGGGATCGGACGAGCAGGGCGGGTTCGTCCCGGGCCCGCAGTTCCACCGGCTCACCGAGGCCGCCCGCCGCCGCCTGCAGGAGGAGCTGATCCTGGCCGCGGGCCCCGACTCGCCGCTGGCCGCCACCATCCGCGCCCGCCGCCACAGCCGCGCCCGCGCCGCCTCGCAGCAGGCCGACGCCGCCCGGCAGGCCGGCGCCGCAGAACGAACGCATCAGGGGGAGAACGAATGACGGCCGTCCTCGAACCGTTGGTGCCCGGCCCCGCGCACGGGGCCGGGGACAACGAGAACGTCGTCGGGGACCGTGTGCTCATCGCCGTGCAGGCGGTGAACATCTCACGGCTGTCCACGCATCCGGTGCCGACCGTGCCGGGCACGCTGATCGTGGTGGCGGGGCAGGGCCCCAAGGACTCCAACGGCGCGGGCAAGTCGTCGTTCATCGCGGCCATCACCGCGCTGCTGGGCGACGAGCAGTGGCGGTTCGCGTCCGGCGCGCGCGCCGTGGCCGAGCTGCTGTTCAACGCCGAGCTGGCGGCGCAGGGCGAGAG
The DNA here is from genome assembly GCF_039536785.1 of Actinomadura miaoliensis. NCBI lineage: Bacteria > Bacillati > Actinomycetota > Actinomycetes > Streptosporangiales > Thermomonosporaceae > Actinomadura > Actinomadura miaoliensis. Next base: position 208,156 of record NZ_BAAAZG010000055.1, on the reverse strand, counting down.
CCAGTGGGCCAGCGCCGACCACGGCTACATCATCGGCGTGTTCGACCACGCCGACTCCCCCGAGGAGGACGGCGCGTCGGCGGTCACGGTGTGGCTGCGCGTCAACGCCGACGCCCCGCACCTGGAGATCCGGTGGCGGCGCGGGGTGCACCTGGCGTCGGCCCCGTCGGAGGCCGAGCGGGTGTCCATGGCCGACCGGCTGTGGGCGGGCCTGCCGCGCAGCGCGGGGCGCCGCGACTTCGTCGCCAAGGACCTGACCCGCGTGCTGTACGGCGGGCAGGTGCGGTGCGTGTCGTTCCTGTCCACGTCGGTGCGCTCCAAGGTCGCCACGAACCTGCTGTCGCAGCCGCTCAACGAGATCCCGCCGGAGCGGATCTTCAGCGCGATCGCCGCGCTGACCGGGCTGGACCGGGAGCTGGAGGCCGAGCGGGTGTCGCGGGCCGAGGAGCACCGGGAGCGGGCCAAGGCCGCCGAGGCGGCCGAGCGGCTGGCCGGCTGGGAGCGGGAGGCCGCGGCGCTGCTGAAGACCTTCGACCGCCGCGACCGGGCCCGCGAGCAGGTCGCGGCGGCGGTGCGGGACTGGCGGACGCGGCAGGCGCGGCTGCTGACCGACGCCGTGCGGACCGACGCGGCGCACGCCGCCGAGGTGGAGCGGCTGCACCGGGACGCCGCCGAGGCCGCCGAGGCGATCAAGGCGGCGGAGCGGGAGGTCGAGCAGCTCACCGGCGGCGCGCTGGACGCACAGCTGGCCGAGGCGGGCGCGGTGCTGGCCGACCTGAAGGGGCAGGCCGACACGCTCGGCGCGGACAAGGCGGTGGCCCGCAACGGGCTGGAGGAGCTGCGCCGCCAGGTGTCGGCGCTGGAGGACCGGCGCCGCGACGCCGACGGCCGCGACGCCGAGGCCGCGCGCCGCGAGCTGGCCGAGGCCGAGGCCCGGCGCGACGAGGCGCAGCAGGAGTTCGGCATGGCCCGGGGCGCGGTGTCGCGGGCCGAACGGGCGCTGGCCGAGGCCGAGGCCGGGGAGAGCAGCGCCCCGGCGCAGATCCGCGCGCTGGCGGCGGCGGGCGTCGCGGCGGTCGGGCTGCTGGACGCGGTGGAGCTGGCCGAGGACGTGCGCGAGCGCTGGGAGGCGGCGCTGTGGCCGTACCGGGAGGCCGTCGTGGTCGGCGCCGGCGACCTGGACGCCGCCATGAAGGCCCTGCGCGACCTGCCCGGGTCGATGATCGTCCCGGCGGACGGCGAACTGGAGGCGGACGCCGACGTCGCCCAGCGCGAGGGCCATCCGCCGGGGGTGCGGTGCGGCCTGCCGCTGGGGCGGTTCTTCTCCGCGCTCGACGACGGCGACGGCACGGGCGTGGTGATCGTCGGGGGGTTCCCCGAGCCGGTGACGGGGCGGGTGGCGCGCGTGCAGGCGGCGCGGGCGGCGCTGGAGGCGGCGCGGGCGGCCCTGGAGGCGGCCCGCGAGCGCACCGCGCAGGCCGCGGCGGACGTGGCGCAGGCGCAGCGGCGCCTGGCGGGCGCGCAGGCCGCCGCCGAGCTGGAGCTCGTCCGCGAGAAGATGACCGGGCTGCGCGAGCGCCTGGAGGAGCTGGCGGCCGGTGAGGCGCGGCTGGGGCCGCGGCTGGGCGCGGCCGAGCAGGCGCTGCGCCGCCTGCAGGCCAAGGCCGACACGCGCGCCCTGGAGGTGGACCGGCTGCGCGGCCGCCGCGAGGCGCACGAACGCACCCGCGACCAGATCCGCGCCAAGATCACCGAACTGGAGGGGCGCCGCGCCGCGCTGGGCGTGGCCGAGCTGGAGAAGGAGTGGGGCCAGTCGAGGGAGGCGGCGGCCGAGTGGCTGGACGCCCTCACCGACGACGAGCGGACCTGGACGCCCGACGAGTGGTGGCACACCGCCGAGAAGCACCTGTCGGAGGCGCTGCGCCTGGTGTTCCCCGACGGCGTGTCCGACGAGGACATGCCCGAGGAGATCCGTTTCCTGCTGCGTGAACGCGCCGAGGGCGAGGGCCGCCGCACCGAGCGCGAACGCTCGACGTTCCCCCGCCTCGTCCGGGCTCTGGAGACGTACCTGCGGCAGCAGGAGGACTACGAGCGGCACCAGCGGCGGCAGATCGAGGTGCAGATGGCCGCGCGCCGCGCCGACCTGGACAAGGCGCAGAAGGGCGCCGTGGAGGCGGCGGGCGCGGCCGAGGCGCACCGCACCGCGCTGACCGCCGCGATCCGCACGCGGCTGCAGCGCGTCGCCGAGGAGTTCGAGAAGCTGGACGTCGAGTACGGCGGGTACGGGGCGACGCTGGAGTTCCCCACGCCCGAGCCGCCCGCCGACCCCGAGCAGGAGTGGCGGTGGCGCGTCACGCCCAAGTGGCGGCGTTCGGACGGGCAGCGTTACGTCCCCTACAACCGGCGCGCCAACACCGCGCTGATGGACGAGAAGGCCGTCAAGCTGGTGTGCGCGGCGGCGCTGGCGTCGTCCGGCGGCGGCCGCCTGTGCCTGGTGCTGGACGAGCTGGGCCGCAACCTGGGCAAGGAGCACCGCAAGGAGGCCGTGGCGCTGTTCCGCGAGATCGGCGAGTCGCACGGCATCACGGTGATCGGCGCGCTGCAGGACGACATGGAGCCGTACGCGATCGACGCGTGCGGGCAGTACGTCAAGCTGCGCCGCTCGTCCGACACCATGCCGTACAACGAGCCGCCCGTCGTGGTCGGGTACGACCGGCACGAGGCGCGGGTGCGGGCGCTGGCCAAGCACGTCGCCGCGTCCCGTCCGCCCGCCGGTGAGCCCGACGCCGCCCGTGGCGCGGGCACGGCGTCCGAGTGAAGATCGACCAAACTTCCGCCGCGTCCGCCACGTCCAAATCCAGGACCGGGTGAGGCGTGGACAGCGGGACCGGGAGGAGCGGGCGGCCGTGACGCAGTGGCGGGTATCGGGCTTCGACGAGGTGCGCGAGCTAGGACGGGGCGCGCAGGGCCGGGTGGTCCTGGCGCGGCACTCCCGCGCGGGCACCCCCGTGGCGATCAAATATCTGGCCGCCGACGCCGACGCCCGCGTGCGCGAGCGGTTCCGGGAGGAGGCGCGCATGCTCGGCCGGGTCGACGACCCGCACGTGGCGCGGCTGTACCGGCTGGTCGAGACCGACGACGGCATCGCGATCATCATGGAGGCCGTCGACGGCGTCTCGTTCAAGGAGATCCTGGCGCGGCACGGGGCGCTGGCGCCGGAGGCGGCGCTGACCGCGCTGAAGGGCTCGCTGCTCGGGCTGGCCGCCGCGCACGACGCCGGGGTGGTGCACCGCGACTACAAGCCGGCCAACGTGATCGTCCCGGCGGACGGGCGCAGCAGGCTCGTCGACTTCGGCGTGGCGGTGCTCGCCGGGGAGTCCTCGGCCGCGGGCACGCCGCTGTACATGGCGCCCGAGCAGTGGCGCGGTGAGGGCGCCTCCCCCGCCACCGACGTGTACGCCGCGACGTGCGTGTTCTTCGAGGCGGTGACCGGGCGCCGCCCGTACCCGGCCGAGGGGCAGGCCGCGCTGCGGGCACGGCACCTGTCCGCGCCCGTCCCGGTCGAGGAGGTCCCCGGGCCGCTGCGGCCGCTCGTCGCGCGCGGCATGGCCAAGGACCCGGCCGACCGCCCCGCCGGCGCCCGCGCGTTCGTCGCCGAGCTGGACGCGGTGGCGCGCGCGGAGTACGGCCCGGAGTGGGAGTCGCGCGGCCTGCGCGTCCTGGCCGGGGCCGCCGTGGCGCTCGCCGCGCTGTTCCCGCTGGTCGCCGCCGGGCTGGCCCCGGCCGGCGCGGCCGTCGGCACGGCCGGTGCCGCCGGCGCTTCGGCGGCGTCGGCGGCGTCGGCGTCCGGCACGTCGGGTCTGCTGGCCGCGGTGGGCACCAAGACCGCCGTCGCCATCGCCGGGACGGCCGTGGTGGGCGCGGGGGTGGGCGGGGTCGGCGTCTACAAGGCGGTCGGCTCGGAGCCCGAGAAGCGTCCCGCCGCCGTGCGAAGCGCCGCGCCGACGCGGACGCTGACGCTCGGCGCGCTGCGCGTCAAGGCGCCGGTGGCCTGGAAGGCGCACCGTTACAACACCGAGGGCGCCAGCTACAAGGTCGAACTGCCGAACTCGTCCTGCACGCCGCTGGGCACCGCAAAGGATCCCCTGATGGTGGGGCGGGAGGACGAGTGCCCAGGGTTCGAGGTGCTCGACGAGTACGGCATGGGCTGGAAGCGCGAACGCGACGCCAGCTCCTATGTCCCCGGCCGGCCGTACATCCCGTCCAACGATCCCGGCCACGTATGCCCGCCCGCGCAGAAGAAGTACGCGATGGCCGTGCCCGCGGGCCGGAAGCAGCGGGTCGCGGCGAAGGTCGGAACGCGGGACGCCCAGCACGAGGAGTGGCGCTTCGAATGCATGGGCAATGACCTCAACGGCCACACCGGCGTCTTCTTCACGCAGCGGTTGTGGTACATCCCGCAGGCGAAGGTCCTCATTCTCGACGAGTGGGGGATGCCCGGCCTGGACCAGGTGCTGCGGGACGCGACCTGGCTCTGAGATGCCGGTAGGCGAGCACGGCCAGGAACAGCAGGGTCGCGGTCACTCCGAGCGTCCAGACGATCTCGCCGCCCGAGCGCTGGTCGTCGAGCGGGGAGACGCCCCAGGGCCGTCCCAGGCGGGTGAACCAGCCCGCGGCGAACGCGTCGTCGGAGCCCGTGAGGCGCAGCGCGAAGCCGGCGTGGAAGGGAAGGGACGCCGCCAGGAGCGCCATTCCGCGCAGGCACCGTCCGGGACTCGCGACGGCCCGCAGGTAGCAGTACCCGGCCGCCAGGAACACCGCCATGGCCAGCGAGTGGATCGCGTGGTTGCGCAGTGAGGACTCGAACAGCGACGTGAAATAGAAGCCGTAGAGGGTCGCGACGAACAGCGCCGGCGCCACGACGGGATGCGCGAGCAGCCGCGCGCCCCGGCTGTGCGCCGCCGCGTCGAGCAGTTCCCGGGGCCGCCCCTCGGGAAGCGCGCGCAGCGCCAGGGCGACGGGCGCGCCGAGCCACAGCATGACCGGCGCCAGCAGGGTCACCACCAGGTGCTGCACCAGGTGCGCGCTGAACAGCACCATGCTGTACCGGGCCAGCCCGCTGGACGTCGCGACCAGCACGATCGTCAGCCCCGCGTACCACGCGACGACGCGCGTCAGCGGCCAGGCGCCGCCGCGTCCGCGCAACCGCACGACGGCCGCCCCGTACAGGACGCCGCCGAGGACGACCAGCGTGCCGAACAGCGGGTCGGCCCACCAGTCCAGGGCGTAGGCGGACACGCTCGGCGGCCCGGGCAGCGGGAAGCCGAGCCGCAGCTCCACCGGGTCGAGCGTGTCGCTGACCGGTTCCGGCGGCGGCGTCCGCGACAGCCCGGTGGCCAGCGCCATGGCGGCGGCCATGACGGTGATCTCGACGGCGCCGACGCGCAGGAACGTCCCCGTGTCGCGCCGCGACCGCAGCCGCGGGATGCTCGCCCGCCGATGCCACCAGCCGAACCCGGCCAACGCCGCCAGCACGGCGATCTTGGCGGCGACCAGCGTGCCGTACCGGGAGCCCACGTCGAAGCCGCCCAGCCGGATCCACGCGTTGACCGCGCCGCTCACCGCGACCGCCGCGAAGCACACCAGCGCCACGGCGCTGTAGCGGGCGACGGCCTCGGCCGCGTGCTCCCCGTCCCACCGCGCCACCACGGCGAGCGCGACCAGCCCGCCCGCCCACACGGCCGCGCCGAGGACGTGCGCGGCCAGGCTGTAGACGGCCAGGGCGTGGAACGAGGCGTCCGCCGCGTGCCCGGTGAAGATCGGCGGCAGCAGCCCGGCCAGCGCCAGGACCAGCGGGTATCCGGCGGCCTGCGGCGTGCGGGCCAGGGGCGCGGTGACCGCGACGGTGGCGGCGGCCACCGCGACGGCGGCCAGGGCCCGTCCCTGCGGCAGGTCCAGCAGGAACGTGGCGAGCAGGTTCCCCGTGACGTGCCCGGCCGGGACGCCGAACAGGTCGCCCACCGAGAACGCGACCACGGCGAGAGTGGCCAGCGTCCAGGCCAGCGCGCTCAGCGACGCCGCCCGCAGGCACCGCTCCAGGTGACCGGACGCGGCGGGCAGCAGCACGGCGGCGAGCAGCAGCCATCCCACGGTGAGCGTCCCGGCGGCGTTCATCGCCAGCTCCGACAGGGCCAGGGCGCCCTTGGTGAACGCCCCCGCCTGGGTCAGCCCGGGCGCGGCCTGCTCGCTCATCGAGCCGCCGAACCGGACGACGACCGCCAGCACCACCAGCGCCGCGGCGACGGCGCCGAGCCCGGCCTGCGCGGGCCCGACCGCCGCCGGCCCCGGCGACGCCATCAGGACGGCCCGCCCGTCTCCGTGGGAATGCGCGCTGTTCACACCTTCCCTGTACGGCGCCGCGGCCCGCCCCGTTCAACCGAACCTTTCCGGGGCGGGCCGGGCCGTCAGCCGTGCCGCTCTAGGGGGCGCCTTTGTCCATCCCCCCGGGCCGGTCGGTGAGCTCCTCGGCGACGGAACGGGACGTCGACTCCAGCTCGTGCGCGAGCTGCCGGAGTTCGGCGCCGCCCGCCATGAGGGCGGTGAGATCCTCCCGGGTGATCTCGTCCTTGGTGTGGTAGGCCATGCCGCGGCCCCGGTTGAGGATCAGGAAGCGGTCCCCGACCGGGTAGGCGTGGTGCGGGTTGTGGGTGATGAACACCACGCCGAGGCCGCGCTCGCGGGCCTGGACGATGTAGCGCAGCACCACCCCGGCCTGCTTGACGCCCAGCGCCGCGGTCGGCTCGTCCAGCACCAGCACCTTGGCGCCGAAGTACACGGCGCGGGCGATCGCCACGCACTGCCGTTCGCCGCCCGACAGCGTGCCGATCGGCTGGTCGACGTCGCGCAGGTCGATGCCCATGCGCATCAGCTCGTCCTTGGTGGTGCGGCGCATGAAGTCCACGTCGAGCACGCCGAGCGCCCTGCGCTTCTCCGAGCCGAGGAAGAAGTTGCGCCAGACCGGCATCAGCGGCACGACCGCCAGGTCCTGGTAGACGGTGGCGATGCCGCGGTCGAGCGCGTCGCGCGGCGAGGCGAACGCCACCGGCTCGCCCTGGACCTCGTAGGTCCCGCTGTCGTGCCGGTGCAGCCCCGCGATGATCTTGATGAGGGTGGACTTGCCCGCCCCGTTGTCGCCGAGCACGCAGGCGACCTCCCCGGCGTGCACCTCCAGGGACACCTCGCGCAGGGCGATGATGTTGCCGTAGTTCTTGCCGACACCGTCCAGCCGCACCAGCGGCACCCGTTCGCTCATCGCGCCCGCTCCACCCTGCGCCGGACCACCAGGTTGACCACGGTGGCCACCAGCAGCATCGCGCCGAGGAAGAACTTGAACCAGTCGGGGTTCCACTCGGCGTACACGATGCCCTTGTTGGTCATGCCGAAGATGAACGCGCCGATGGCGGCGCCGACCGCCGAGCCGTACCCGCCCGTGAGCAGGCAGCCGCCGATCACCGCGCAGATGATGTAGAAGAACTCGTTGCCCACGCCCTCCCCCGACTGCACGGTGGCGAACGCGAACACCAGGTGCATGCCCGACAGCCAGGCGCAGAACGCCACCCCCATGAACAGCCCGATCCTGGTGCGGTCGACCGGGACGCCGACCGCTCGGGCGCTGGCCGGGGCACCGCCCACCGCGAAGATCCAGTTGCCGATCCGGGTGCGCAGCAGGATCCAGGTGGCGACGGCGACCAGCAGCAGCCACCAGAACACGGTGATGTTGACGTTGACCCCGGCGATGTCGACGTCCGAGGCGAACACCGCGCGCGCCGAGGAGAAGCCGTCCATGTCGCGCACCGAGTCGCTGGCCACGTTGCCGGTCACCGCCTTGGTGACGCCCAGGTTGCCCCCGGCCAGCATGAAGAACGTCGCCAGCGTGATGATGAAGCTGGGCAGCCCGGTCCTGACGTACAGCAGGCCGTTGAGGAACCCGAGCGCGAGGGTGACGACGAGGGACAGCGCCACGCCCACCCACAGGTTCAGCGTGAGCTGGTAGCTGACCAGCGCGGCCACCAGCGCGGAGGTCGTCACCATCACCCCGGCGGACAGGTCGAACTCGCCGCCGATCATCAGCAGCGACACCCCGACCGCCATGATCCCGAACGTCGACCCCGCGTACAGGACGGTGGAGAAGGAGTCGGCCCGCAGGAACGCGTCGGCCACCAGGGAGAAGAACACGAACACCGCCACGGCGCCGAGCAGCGCCCCCAGCTCGGGACGCGCCAGCAGGCGGCGCGCCCACGACCGCCGCGCCAGCCGTTCGTCGGCCGCCGGCGCGGGCGGCCCCGCCACCGCGTGCCCCGTCAACGCGTCCCCCGGTCGGCGTACGCCTCGATCCGCGCCGCGGCGTCCCTGGTGACGATGGCGGGCCCGGTCAGCACGGGGCGTCCGCCGCCGAGCACGTTGCCGTTGGTGCGGTACAGCCACACCTCGTCGACGGCCTCGTAACCCTGCAGGTAGGGCTGCTGGTCGACGGCGAACTGCACCGACCCCGCCTTCATCAGCCCGACCAGGTCCTTGTTGAGGTCGAACGTGGCGACCTTGGCCGGCGAGCCGCTCTCCTTGACCGAGTCGACGGCGGTCGCGGCGACCGCGGCGTTCAGCGTCAGCACGCCGTCGATGCCGTCGTCGGCCTGCAGCTTGGCGGTGATGGACGACTTGACCTGCGGCATGTTGGTGCCCTGGACGAACAGATCCTGCATCTGCCCGCCGAAGGTCTTCTTCGCCCCGGCGCAGCGGTCCTCCAGCCCGACGTTGCCCTGCTCGTGGATCACGCACAGGGCCTTCTTCGCGCCGATCCTGGCCAGCTCGCGCCCGGCGGCCTCGCCCGCGATCGTCTCGTCCTGCCCGAAGTGGGCGATCGCGCCGTACCGGGCGGACACGTCCGCCCCGGAGTTGATGGACACCACCGGGATCCTGGCGGCGACGGCCCGCGCCACCACGTCCCGGAGCGCGTCCGGCTTGGCGAAGGTGACGATGATGCCGTCCACCTTCTTGTCGATCGCCGACTGGACGAGCTGGGCCTGCTTGCCGCCGTCCGGGTCGGCCGAGTAGAGGAACTTGGCGTTGTGCTTGGCGGCGGCCGCCTGCGCGCCCTTCTGCACGATGTCCCAGAAGGCGTCGCCCGGGCCGGAGTGGGTGATCATCGCGATGGTGAGCGGCGGCCCGCCCGCGGTGGCCTTCTCCTCGGCCTTCTTGCCGCCCGACTCACTGCACGCCCCCAGCGCCAGTGCTGCCGCGGCGCCCAGGGCCACCAGGGCCATGGTCCGTGTGCGCTTCATCGGCGGTCTCCGTTCTCCCCGAGAGGGTGGGTGGGTTGCCCGTGCCGGCGTCCTCCAGACTCCGGATGATCGCGCAGATGTCAACGTTCCCGCGTCGCGGCGGCCGGTACACTCCCGTGCCGCGGCGCGGCGGCGGCCCCGTCCCCGCCCTGGTCCGCTACCTCATCGCCGCACCTCCGCCACGTCCACGATCCGGTTCTCCCGCCGGGCCAGGTCGCACGCCTCGGCCAGGTAGAGCGCCTCCAGCGCCTCCTCGGGCGGGCAGGGGTTGCCGTGCCGGCCCGCGACGAGGCCGATGAAGGCGCGCAGTTCGGCGTCGTAGGCGTCGGCGAAGCGGTCCAGGAAGCCGGTGTAGGGACGCCGGGGGGACGCGCCGTCGGGCAGCCCGGTGGCGGGGGTGCGCTCGTCCAGGCCGGCCACGACGCTGTCCTTGGAGCCGAACAGCTCCAGCCGCACGTCGTAGCCCGCGGCGTTGTAGCGGGTGGCGGCCAGCAGGCACAGCGTCCCGTCGTCGAGGGTCAGCAGGGCGGCGCCGGTGTCGACGTCGCCGTGGCGGCGGAAGACCTCCTCGCCCCTGTTGGCGCCGACGGCGGCCACCCGGACGACCTCCCGGCCGGTGACGTACCGGATCGAGTCCAGGTCGTGGATGGCGCAGTCGCGGAACAGGCCGCCGGAGCCCGGCACGTACGACGGCGGCGGCGGCGCGGGGTCGAAGCTGCAGGAGCGGACGGTGTGCAGCCAGCCGAGCCGCCCGCTCGCGACGGCCTCGCGCGCGGCGACGTACCCGGCGTCGAAGCGGCGCTGGAAGCCGACCTGCACGGGAACGCCCGCGGCGGCCGCGGACCGCACTGCCTGGAACGTTCCATCAAGGTCCGGGGCGAGGGGCTTCTCGCAGAACACCGGTACCCCGGCCGCCACGCCGCGGGCGACCAGGGCCGCGTGGGCCTCGGTGGCCGCGGCGACCACCAGGCCGTCCAGGCCGGCCTCGAACAGCTCCCGCACCGAGTCGGCGGCCCGCACTCCCAGGCCGGCGGCCAGGTCCCGCGCGCGTCCCGCGTCGGCGTCGGCCACCACCAGCGAGTCGACCTCGGGCATCTCCCGCAGCGCGGCGGCGTGGCGCGCCCCGATGCGCCCCGCGCCGGCAAGTCCGATCCTCATGCGTTCTCCCGGTCGGCGGTTGGGTGGGCCCCGAGTGTGCTGGAGCGTTCCACGAGCGTCAACGCCCCGGACTTCTCGCCGCGGCATATAAAGGTGTCCGAAACGAGACCACCGACGGGCTAGCAAGCGCTAGGTTGTCATCATGCGGGTCCTCGTCACCGGCGCGTCCGGGTTCGTCGGCTCCCACACCGTGCGCGCGCTGCTGGCGGCGGGCCACCGCCCGCGCGCGCTCGTGCGCGACCCGGGACGCGCCGCCAAGGTCCTGGCGGCGTTGGACGTGCCGGCCGAACGCGTCGAACTGGTCCCCGGCGACATGCTCGACGACACCTCGGTCGCCGAGGCGCTGGACGGCTGTGACGCCGCAGTCCACGCGGCCGCCGCGGTCGGCGTCACCGGCCCGCCGGCCGGCCTGGTCGACGTCAACGTGACCGGCACCCGCAACGTCGTCGGCGGTGCCGTCGCGCGCGGCCTGGACCCGGTGGTGTACGTGTCGACCGTCGCGGTGTTCGTCCCGCCCTCCGGCCCCGTCATCACGGCCGACGGCCCGCTGGCCGCGCCCCGCACCGACTACGGCCGCTCGAAGGTCGCCGCCGAACGCTACGTCCGCGAGCTGCAGGACGCGGGCGCGCCCGTCACCATCGTCTACCCGGGCGGAGTGTGCGGCCCGCACCAGCCCAGGCTGGACTCGCTCATGGAGGGCCTGGCCGGCGCGCTCGGCAAGCTGTGGCCGATACCGCCCGGCGGCGTGTCCGTGCTCGACGTGCGCGACCTGGCCAGGGTGCTGACCCGCGCCGTCGTGCCCGGCCAGGGCCCGCGCCGCTGGATGCTCGGCGGCCACTACCTCACCTGGCCGCAGCTGGCCGACCTGTGCGACGACCTCACCGGCGTGCGCTGCCGCCGCCTGCCCGTGCCGGCCGGCGTCATGCTCGGCCTCGGGGGCGCGCTGGACGCGGCCAAGCGCGTACGCCCCTTCGACTATCCGCTGACCAGGGACGCCGCCGAGTTCATGGTCACGCTCGTGCCGACCGACGACCGTCCCGCCCTCGACGCCCTCGGCCTCACCCTCCGCCCGCCCCGCGAGACGGTCGCCGACGCGCTGGCCTGGCTGGCCGGCTCCGGCCACCTGCCCGTCCGCCGGGCCGGGCGGCTCGCCCCCAGAAAGGATCAGCCGATGCCGGGTCTGACCCGCCGCACCGTCCAGCGCGTCTCGGGCTCCCCCTGGTTCGCCAAGGTCGGCCCCAAGATCGTCCCGCCGCTGGACAAGGCGCTGCACCGGCTGACCGGCGGCCGGTTCCTGCTCGGCCAGGCCATCGTGCCCAGCCTGGTGCTGACCACCACCGGCGCGGTGTCCGGCCTCCCCCGCCGGGCGCCGCTGGCCTGCATGCCCGAACCGGACGGCTCCTGGATCGTCGTCGGCTCCAACTTCGGCCGCGAGAAGCACCCCGCCTGGAGCGGCAACCTCCTGAAGAACCCCGACGCCGAGGTCAGCTTCCGCGGCCGCACCGTCCCCGTCACCGCGCACCTGCTCGACGACGCCGAACGCGCCGAGATCTGGCCCCGCCTGCTGAAGACCTGGCCCGTCTACGCCCGCTACGCCGACCGCGTCACCCGGCAGCTGCGCGTCTTCCGGCTCACCCCCCGCGCGTAGCGCGACGCCCGCGCCGGACGCTCTCCGGCGCGGGCGTCGGCAGGGGCCGTCGTCACGCGGCGACGGCGGTGCCGTTGGTGGCGGGTTCCAGGGCCAGTTCCAGGACCTCGCGGACGTCGCTGACGGCGAACACCGTCAGCTTCTCCAGCACCTCGGCCGGGACGTCCTCCAGGTCCGGCTCGTTGCGCTTGGGCACGATGGCCGTGGTGATGCCCTGCCGGTGGGCCGCCAGCAGCTTCTGCTTCAGGCCGCCGATGGGCAGCACCCGTCCGGTCAGCGACACCTCACCGGTCATCGCCACGTCCGCCCGCACCGGACGGCCCGACAGCAGCGACGCCAGCGCGGTGGTCATCGTGATGCCCGCGCTCGGCCCGTCCTTCGGGATCGCCCCGGCGGGCACGTGGATGTGCACGCCGCGGTCCTTCAGGTCGCCGACCGGCAGCTCCAGCTCGGCGCCGCGCGAGCGCAGGTAGCTGAGGGCGATCCGCGCCGACTCCTTCATCACCTCGCCCAGCTGGCCGGTCAGTGTCACGCCGGTGTCGCCGGTCTCCGGGTCGGCCAGCGACGCCTCGATGTAGAGCACGTCGCCGCCGGTGCCGGTGACCGCCAGCCCGGTGGCCACGCCGGGCACCGCGGTGCGCCGCTCGGAGCGGCTCAGCTCCACCTCGGGGGTGTGCCGGGGCCGTCCCAGGTACTGCTTCAGGTCGTCCGCGCCGACCGTGACCGGCAGCGTCTCGCGGCCCAGCGCCACGTTCGCGGCGACCTTGCGGAGCACCCGGGCGATCGAGCGGTCCAGCGACCGCACGCCCGCCTCCCGGGTGTACTCGGTCGCCAGCCGCCGCAGCGCCGCGTCGTCGAAGGCCACCTCGGACGCCTCCAGCCCGGCCTTGTCCAGCTGCCTGGGCAGCAGGTGGTCGCGGGCGATGGTCACCTTCTCGTGCTCGGTGTAGCCGTCGAGCCGCACCAGCTCCATGCGGTCCAGCAGCGGCCCGGGGATGGCCTCCACGACGTTGGCGGTGGCCAGGAACAGCACGTCGCTCAGGTCGAGCTCGACCTCCAGGTAGTGGTCGCGGAAGGTGTGGTTCTGCTCGGGGTCCAGCACCTCCAGCAGCGCCGCGGTCGGGTCGCCCCGGTAGTCGGCGCCGACCTTGTCGACCTCGTCCAGCAGCACCACCGGGTTCATCGAACCCGCCTCGCGGATGGCGCGCACGATGCGGCCCGGCAGCGCGCCGACGTAGGTGCGCCGGTGCCCGCGGATCTCCGCCTCGTCGCGCACGCCGCCCAGCGCGACCCGCACGAACTTGCGCCCCATGGCCCGCGCGACCGACTCGCCCAGCGAGGTCTTGCCGACCCCGGGCGGGCCGGTCAGCGCCAGCACCGCGCCGCTGCGCCGCCCGCCGACGACGCCGAGGCCGCGGTCGGCGCGCCGCTTGCGCACCGCCAGGTACTCGACGATGCGCTCCTTGACGTCGTCCAGGCCCGCGTGGTCCTCGTCCAGGACGGCGCGGGCGCCCGCGATGTCGTAGGCGTCCTCGGTGCGGGTGTTCCACGGGATGTCCAGCACCGTGTCCAGCCAGGTGCGGATCCAGCCGCCCTCCGGGGAGGCGTCGGACGCCCGCTCCAGCTTGTCGACCTCCTTCAGCGCGGCCTCCCGCACCTTCTCCGGCAGGTCGGCGGCCTCGATGCGGGCGCGGTAGTCGTCCTCCTCGCCCGCGGGCTCGCCGTTCAGCTCGGCCAGCTCCTTGCGGATGGCCTCCAGCTGCTGCCGCAGCAGGAACTCGCGCTGCGTCTTCTCCATGCCCTCCTGGACGTCCTTGCGGATCGTCTCCGCCACGTCCAGCTCGGCCAGGTGGTCGCGCGCCCAGCCGATGACCAGGGTGAGCCGCTCCACCACGTCGGTGGTCTCCAGCAGCTCGATCTTCTGCTCCTGCGACAGGTACGGCGCGTACCCGGCGTTGTCGGCCAGCGCCGACGGGTCGTCGATCCGCTGCACCACGTCCACGACCTGCCAGGCGCCCCGCTTCTGCAGGATCGCGCTCACCAGGCCCTTGTACTCCTTGGCCAGCTCCTGCGCGCGCCCGTTGGCGGGCGGCTCCTCGATCCGGGTGCCCTCGACCCACAGCGCCGCGCCCGGCCCGGTCGTCCCGGTGCCGATGCGCACCCGCGCCACACCGCGCACCACCGCGCCCGGCCCGCCGTCCGGCAGCCGTCCCTCCTGCTCCACCACGCCCAGCGTCCCGACCGCCGCGTACCGCCCCTCCAGCCGGGGCACCAGCAGCACCCGCGGCTTGGGCGCCGACCGTATGCCCGGCCCGGTCGTCCGCGCCGCGGCCCGCGCCGCCTCGACCGCCGCCCGCACCTCGTTCTCGGACAGGTCGAGGGGGACGACCATGCCGGGCAGAACGGCCCCGTCGTCCAGGGGCAGCACCGGCAGCGTCAGGGTCTCGCTCATGCTCCGCTCCAAGTCCATATCAGCGTCGGCCCCCGTCCCCCGGGAACCGCCCTGCGGGACCCAACAAGGTTGAGTCACTCTCACTCAAGAAAACGGAGCAAGATTTTGTTTCCTCTGCAACGTTCGCTCTCAGCGATCACCGCCCTGCCGCCCCGTCCGGGCGCCCCCTGGGGCCTGGGCGGCGCGGGTGGCACGGGCGCCCAGGGCGCGCAGATACGCCACCAGCTCTGGCGGCTCGTGCACCTCGAACTCGCAGCCGAGCATGAGCAGGCGTGACGCGGTCCACTCCAGGGTGTCGGCCGGTCCACGCAGGCGGCAACTGCGGTCGTCGATCGGTTCGATGTCTCCGGCGGCGGCGCCGAGCCGGCGCTCCACCTGGCCTGCCGGAAGCCGCAGAGTCGCCACCACCTCGTACGTGGGCGCGAGCGAGTACAGCTTGCCGGTGACGAACGCCGCCGCGTCCTGTTCGGGCGGTACGCGGGCGGGGACCCGTATCCCGGCGATGGCTGGAGCCGCGGCGTTCCCGTCGCCGACCTCCGGGAGCTCGCCGGCTACTGGCGCAACGAGTACGACTGGCGCCGGCACGAGGCGCGACTGAACGAATTCACGCAGTTCGTGACCGAGATCGACGGTCAGGAGATCCATTTCCTGCACGTACGCTCGGCCGAGCCCGACGCCCTGCCGCTCGTCCTCACGCACGGTTGGCCGAACTCGTTCGTGGAATTCGCCGATCTCATCGGCCGCCTCAACGATCCCCGCGCGCACGGCGGCGATCCCGCCCAGGCGTTCCACGTCGTCGTGCCCTCCGTACCGGGCTTCGGCTTCTCCGCACCGCCACGCGGCACCGGCTGGACCGCGGCACGCGTGGCACGAACCTGGACGGAGTTGATGCGCCGTCTCGGCTACGAGCGGTACGGGACGAAGCCCGCCCTGGGCAGCCGGGACATGCGACATTGGGAGCATGTCCCACGACCGTCGGCTGCGAACCACCTTCGACAGAGCGGCTGCCCTCTATCAAGGCGCGCGCCCCGGCTATCCGGCCGAGCTGTTCTCCGACCTGGTCGCGGTCACGGGGATCGAACCACCCGCGCACCTGCTCGAAGTCGGTTGCGGCCCGGGGACGGCCACGCTGCCGCTGGCGCGGATGGGCTTCAAGATCACCGCGGTCGAACTCGGCGCCGCCCTGGCGGCGGAGGCACGGGACAACCTCGCGGATTTCCCCGACGTCTCGGTGATCACGTCGTCCTTCGAGGGCTGGGAGCCACCGGCCGGCGTCCTCTTCGATCTCATCTACGCGGCCACCGCCTGGAAATGGGTGGACCCGGAAGTCAAGTACGCCAAGGCCGCCGCCCTCCTCGCCCCAGACGGCCACTTGGCCGTCTGGGGCGCCGGGCATGCCTTCCCCGAGGGCTTCGACCCGTTCTTCACCGAGATCCAACACGTCTACGACGAGATCGGCGAAGGCGACGGCGGCTCCTGGCCACCACCGCCACCCGAGGACCAGCCGGACGCCACCGCCACCGAGTTCGAGACGTCCGGCCACTTCTCACTCGTCGCGACGCGGCGCTACGTCTGGGCCCGGCGCTACACCGCGGACGAGTACATCGCGCTGCTCGACACCTTCTCCGGCCACATCGCGATGGAGGCCGCCAAACGCGAACACCTCTACCGCGAGATCCGCCGCCGCCTCGCCGCCCGCCCAGACGGACGACTCACCCGGCACTGGTCCGCCGTCCTAACGATCGGCCGACGCCTCTGACGACGGGGACAAGCGGGTCGCTCTGGTCGGCGCGGTGGGCGGTGGCGCGCGCCCGCGCGTTCGATGGCGGTGACCACGTCGCCGGCCTTGCCGGCGGAGGCGGTGTAGCTGATCGCCACTGCGGCGCCGTCTGCTGCCGGCGCGCGGGCGGTTGCCGTGCCGGTGTCGCGCGATCCGCCGGTGACCAGGGCGACCTTGCCGCTCAGCGGCCGTGCCGTCGTATCCATGGATTCCTCGTGTGATCGCCAGGGGTGGGCGTCAGGGGTGGGCGGCCGGTTCCTGGGGGGCGGGTGTGGCGGCGGGACGGCGGTCGCTTCGCAGCGCGTGGAGCGCGATGAGCAGGCCCGCGACGGTGAGGGCGGCGGCGACGGGGTAGATCGAGCGCGGTCCGGGGCCGTCGATGAGCCGTCCGCCGAGCCATCCGGCGAACGCGGCGGCGAGCTGGAAGCCGGAGGCGTTGACGGCGACGGCCAGGGTGGGGGCGGCCTGGGCGGTGGCCACCACGCGGGTCTGCATGCCCGGAATGATGGCGAACGCCAGGACACCCAGCAGGAACCACAGCACCGCGGCGGAGACCCGATGGCCACTGGCCGGCCAGCCCACCGCGAGCGCGCCCGCCAGGACGGTCAGCAGACCGGCCAGGGAGGGCATGAGCGCCTTGTCGGCCAGCCATCCGCCCAGGAAGTTGCCGAGGACGGCGCCGGTTCCGTACACCAGCAGCAGCAGCGGCACCGCCTCGTCGGAGAACCCGCTGACATCGGTGGCCAGTGGTGCCAGGAAACTGAAGACGGTGACGACCCCCAGGTTCCCCGCCGCGGTGAGGGCGATGGCCAGCATGACGTCCCGTCCGGTGAACACGCGCAGCTCGCCCACCAGCGAGCCGACGGCCGGGGCGGGCTGGTCGGGCATCGACCGCAGCACCAGGGCCAGGGCGGCGGCGCTGAACGCGGCGACCGCCGCGAAGGTCGCCCGCCAGCCGAGGTTGTGACCGATGAAGGTGCCCAGCGGAGTTCCGGCGACGATCCCCAGGTTCATGCCCAGCGTCAACCGCGCCACGGTGGAGGCCTGCCTGCCGGCGGGGGCGGTGGAGACGGCGGTGGAGATCGCGACGGCGAAGAAGGTGGCCACCACGAGACCCGCGAGGAAACGCGCGGCCAGCAGGACCGGGTAGGTGGGTGCGAGGGCCGAGGCGGTGTTCCCCACGATGGAGGTGGCGACGAGCCCCGCGATGAGCGGTCGGCGGGGCAGCCGCGCGGTCAGTGTGGTGACCACCGGCCCTCCGACGATCATGCCGAGGGCGTAGGCGCTGACCAGCAGTCCCGCCGCCGGAACGGACACCGACAGCTCGCGCGCCACGTCCGGCAGGATCCCGGCGATGACGAACTCCCCGGTGGTCAGGCCGAAGACCACCAGCATGAGAGAGAAGACCAGAAGCGGCATGGCATCGCCCCAATATAATTCGAACTCGTATGTTCCGAGTCATAACTATCATGACTCGAAACAGTCCGACTAGACTGACGGCATGGCGGAGCGACGTGACGCGGTGGCGGATCCGGTGGCGGAGGGGCAGATCGACCGGGACGTGTGCAAGCTCGTCCACCGGTTCACCCAGAAGCTGGACGTTCACGTGCGCGCCGTCGCCGACGAGCTGGGCCTGACCCCCACCCAGGTGATCGCGCTGCGAGAGCTGTCGGACCCGATCACGGCGCGGGAGCTGGCCAGGCGGATGGTCTGCGAGGCCTCCAACGCCACATTCGTTCTCGACCGGCTGGAGCACCAGGGTCTGATCGAGCGGCAGCCTCACCCGACCGACCGACGCGCCAAGCGGATCGTGCTCACACCCGCGGGCGAACGCCGCCGGGCCAACGTCCTGGAACGGCTGAACGCCCACTCGCCGCTGGCCGCGCTCAGCCCCGCGCAACAGGAATCCCTGCGCGACCTGCTCCAAGCCCTCGTCACCTGAACACGGCGGCCGACCCGCTCCCGCCAGGACGGGTGCAGCTTGCCCGCGGGGACCTCGCGAGCTGGGCGGGCGGCTCACTGCAAACGAACCGCGACCGGCCGCGGACTGGCCTGGTCCGCGCCCCCGACGGAAAGGCGGCAGCCCGTGCGCGGGATCAACTTCGGCAACGTCCTGGACCACCTCGGCGACGACTCACCGCGGCTGCCCCTGAGGGACGAGCACTTCGACTCGGTGCGCGCGGCCGGATTCGACACCGTCCGCCTGCCGGCGCGGTGGTCCGCGCACGCCGGACACGCCGCCCCCCACACGATCGAACCGGGTTTCTTCCGCCGCGTCGACCAAGCCGTGGACGCGGCTCTTCGGCGGGGCTTCACCGTCGTGCTGAACGTGCACCACTACCACGAGCTGCAGGAGGCTCCGCAGGAGCACGCGACGCGTTTCGTGGCCCTGTGGCGGCAGATCGCCGAACACTACGCCGGTCACGACGCGCGGCTGCTGTTCGAACTGCTCAACGAGCCGCGCGACGCGCTGACGGCCCGGCTGTGGAACCAGCTGCTGCGGGAGGGACTCGCTGCCGTACGCGCCCACGACCGGGAACGCACGGTGATCGTGGGGTCGGCCCGGATGAACGACGTCGACGCCCTCCCCGAACTCGCCCTGCCCGCCGACGAGCACCTGATGGCCACCGTCCACTACTACGCGCCGTTCGAGTTCACCCACCAGGGCGCGCCGTGGGTGCCCGGGGCCGCTCGTTGGCTGGGCACCACCTGGGGCGACGACGCCGACCGTCAGCGCGTGCGGGACGACCTGGAGAAGGCGGCGCGCTGGGCGGACGAGCAGGGCGTCTCCCTGTTCATCGGGGAGTTCGGCGCCTACATGGAGGCCGACGAGGAGTCCAGGGTGCGGTGGACGTCGTTCGTGCGCGCGGAGGCCGAACGGCTCGGATCGGGCTGGTGCTACTGGGACTTCGGCACCGACTTCGGGGCGTTCGACCCGCGCAGCGGCACCTGGCGCGAGCCGCTTCTGCGGGCCCTGCTCCCCTCGTGAGGCCTCGCCCAACGGACCACGCCGGCGGTGCCGTTTGCCTGGAGCGTCTGGGGGAATCCGGCATGTCATGATCTTCGAGGGTTTCACGCTGGAGCGGGTGGACGTCGGCGAGGCCGAGCTGCGGGTGCGGCACGGCGGCTCCGGGCCCGCCCTCCTGCTGCTGCACGGCCATCCGCGCACGCATGCGACCTGGCACAAGGTCGCGCCGCTGCTGGCCGAGCGGTACACCGTGGTGTGCCCGGACCTGCGCGGCTACGGCCGGTCGTCCAAACCGCCGACCACGCCCGACCACGCGCCGTACTCCAAGCGCGCGATGGCCGCCGACTGCGTGGCCCTCATGCGCGCCCTCGGCCACGAACGTTTCGCGGTGGCCGGGCACGACCGGGGCGCCTACGTGGCGACCCGTACCGCGCTGGACCATCCGGACGCCGTGTCGGCGCTGGTGGTGATGGACGCGGTGCCGATCGGGGAGGCGCTGGCGCGCTGCGACGCGAGGTTCGCCGCCTCCTGGTGGCACTGGTTCTTCTTCGGCCAGACCGCCAAACCCGCCGAGCAGGTCATCAACGCCGATCCCGACGCCTGGTACACCGCGACCGACGCGCACATGGAACCCGAGGCCTGGGCCGACTACAAGGCCGCGATCCACGACCCTGAGACGGTGCACGCGATGATGGAGGACTACCGCGCGGGCCTGGGGATCGACCGGGCCCACGACGACGCCGACCGCGCCGCGGGCCGCCGCGTCACCGCCCCGACCCTGGTGGTGTGGGCCGCCAAGGACGACATGGAGGAACTGTACGGCGACCCCCTCGCCATCTGGCGGGACTGGGCGACGGACGTGCGCGGAACGGTCATCGACTGCGGCCACCACATCGCCGAAGAGGCCCCGCACGACCTCGCCGCCGCCCTGACCGCATTCCTCGACGGCCGTCACCCCCTCCCCCGCCATTGACGGTTGCGGGATGGGGGCGGAGGGGGCAGGCTCGAAGGCATGGATCTTGGATTGGCGCCGCACACTGTCGTCATCGTCGTGGCGGTCGCGCTCGTCGGGATCGTGGGGTTCCTGCTGGCGATCCGGCAGGAGCAGGCCGAGCGCCGAGGTCAGCAACTGGTGTCCGCCGAGGTGGGAAGCCTGGAGCTTCCGGAGATACGGCGCCTGCTGCAGCAGAACCTCATGACGCCGCACCAGCAGTTCTGGCAGGTGATGGAGGAGGGCCTCGTCAGGTTCCGGCCCCGTGACCGCCAGGAGGAGCTCCAGCGGCAGAGGCTGCTCCAAGAAATCCGGCTGCGGCTGCTGCCGTGAGTCGCCGGCGCGGCTCCCGGCAGGGGGCGGCGCCTTGCGAGGACGAACCGGGCGCGGCGCGTGGGCGTAACGGGCTCGCCGCCGGCCCGTTCGGGTTCTGATCCGGCCTGTGCCGCGTCTTCTCATTCGGCATGCGCCGCGTCTTCTATTTCGGCCTGTGCCGCGTCGTCGTGCTGACCGCGTGCGCCCGGCGCGGCGTGGGCGAGCACGTCATCGCCGCCGCGCGCACGGCGGCGTCCGATCACAGATCTTCCCAGGGCGGCGTTTACGAGGCCATGACCTGGGGGTACGTACCGCAACGAGATCGTGACAGCGAGTGAAGGTCAACCCTCCGGGCCGGTAAAGGCCCGACCCGGTGGATCGAGGAGGGGTCACATGCCGCACACGGCGAGGGTCAGCGCACCCCTTCCGTCCGCCCCGTCGCACGACCTCGTCCGGACGGCCGAGGACCGTCCCGGCGCGTCGGCCCGCACCCGGCATCGCCCCCTTGCGCGTTCGGGTGCCCGCGGTGCCTGCGCCCGGCGGCACGCCTCGGGCCCTCGGCCGCTCCGGGCCGAAGGCGGGCCTGTCGCCGCAGGAGCGCGGTGCGGCGGCAGGCTCCCGGACGACGGGCGCCCGGCCCACGGCCGGGCGTTCCCCCGGGCGCCGGTGCCGTACGCCCCCGCGGCACCGGCGCCCCCCGTCCGCACCGACCATCACACGGGCGCGTCACGCGATCATGCGTGCGGCCGTTCCCCGCACGGCCGTACGGCCGTCCCCGAAGGGAGGTGAGTGGCACAGGCAAGCGATCAGCAGGGCGGTCCGGCACCCCTGTCCCGACCCCGTTCCCGGGCCGTCCGCACAGATGAATCGAGTACCGCTGCGGTACCAGGCCCGCGGAGACCGCCCGTCTCCGCGGGCCGTCCCGTGTCAGAGCCGGCGGCGCCAGTACTGGCCGTGGATGCGCGTGCCGAACCGCTCGACGGGCTCCTCCTCCAGCTCCAGCTCGAACCCGGCGCGCTCGTAGACGCGGCGGGCGGCCTTCTGCAGGGCCGTGGTCCACAGCATGATCTCCCGGTAGCCCGCGGCGGCGGCGAAGCGCAGGCACTCGTCCACCAGGGCCGTGCCGACGCCCATCCCGCGCGCGCTCGGCTCGACGTGCAGCAGCCGCAGCTGGGCCACGCGGTCGTCGCGGCGCACGCAGAACACGCTGCCGACCGGCTCGCCGTCGGCCTCGGCGATCCAGGCGTTCTCCCGTTCGGGGTCGTGGCCGTCGACGTAGTCGGCCACGACCTTGGCGACCAGCGCCTCGTAGGTGCGGTCCCAGCCGCACTCGGCGTCGTAGAGGGCGCCGTTGCGCTGCACCACCCAGCCCAGGTCGCCGGGACGCAGCGGGCGCAGCGCGACGGTGCGCGAGGGGGCCTCGCCGTCGAGGATGCCGCGGATCGTCCGCATGGCCGTGACGAGCCGCCCCCGCTCGTCGTCCGGGAGCCGCTCCAGCATGTCGCGGATCTCGGCGACGGACCGCTCGTCGAGCATGGCGAACACCTCGCGGCCCTGCCGGGTGAGCCGGACGATCTGGCGTCGGGCGTCACCCGGGGAGCGTTCGCGCAGCACCAGGCCGTCGCTTTCGAAGCGGGCCAGCATGCGGCTCAGGTACCCGGCGTCCAGGTCGAGGGTGCGGCGCAGGTCCAGCACCTCGGTGGCGTCCCGCTGGGCCAGCTCGAAGATCACCCTGGCCTCGGTCAGCGAGTACGGGGTGTGCATCAGCCCGTCGCCGAGCACCCCGATGACGCGGGTGTAGAAGCGGTTGAACGAGCGGACCGTCGACACGTCCTCCGCCGAGATCGTCATGCGCCACCTCCAGAACGTTTGACTCAGTCAAACATATCTGCGGGGGCGAGGTCCAGCCGGAGGGCGGCGCGGGCCGCGGCGCGGGCTCAGACCTCGGCGACCGGCTGCTCGGCGGCGCGCGCCACCGCCCGCGCCTCCCGGACGATCCGCCGCTCGATGAAGAAGGCCAGGAAGGGCACCAGCCCCGCCGACACCATGAGCACCATCTGCTTGAGCGGCCACTGCGCCCGGCGCCACAGGTCGTAGGCCATCGCCAGGTAGACGATGTACAGGGCGCCGTGGATCGGGGAGATGATCGACGACGGGGTGCCGTTGCCGCCGATGTACCGGATCGGCATGCCGACGAAGACGACCATCAGCAGCATCACGCCGACGACGATCGCCAGGATGCGGTACCGGTTGATGGCCGCTTCCACAGATCACACCTTTCTCAGCGAGTCCTGGTAGGACGACGCCGCCGCGGGTGCCGCGGCGGCGTGAGGGTGCCGGGCTCGGGGGTGCGCAGGCGGCGGACGGCTCCCGGTGACGGTCAGTCGGGGCGGCCCGCCTGCGCGTTCAGCCGCGCCAGGTAGCGGTTGTAGGCCGCCAGCTCCGGGTCCTCTTCCTCCTGCCGGCGGATGATCTCCTGCTTCACCTTGGCCTCGGCGGGCTCCTCGATGACCTTCGGCGCGCGGGTCGAGGGATCGCCCTTGAGCTCGTCGCGGATCATCTTGATCCACATGACGATCACGAAGCAGGCGAAGATCGGCCATTCGAAGGTGTAGGCCCAGCTGCGGTCGTTGCCCGCCTGGGCGCGGTCGAACTGCCACCACCCGAAGCCGAGGAAGGCCACGAACAGCACGATCGCCAGGGCGTGCAGCCCAAGCCATCCGGGGGTGAAGAACCTTCGCACGTCACCGAGCCTACCCCGGGGTCCGCCAAGGCCGTGACCGCCCCCGGTCATCGACGTTTCATCAGGTCGGGGGCGGTC
This sequence comes from Actinomadura miaoliensis, assembly GCF_039536785.1. NCBI lineage: Bacteria > Bacillati > Actinomycetota > Actinomycetes > Streptosporangiales > Thermomonosporaceae > Actinomadura > Actinomadura miaoliensis. The sequence continues at coordinate 184,685 of NZ_BAAAZG010000055.1, read as the reverse complement.
CGGTGTAGACGGCGCGGGGCCGCAGGGGGCCGCTGCGCCCGTACTCCTCCAGCGCGTGCGCGATCCACCCGGCGGTGCGCGCCACCGCGAAGACGACCTCCCCCGCGCCCGGGACCATCCCGGCGACCGAGGTGAGGGCGGCCAGCGCCATGTCGCTGTTGGGGGCGGGCAGGCGCCGCCGTTCGGCCTCGGCGAGGACGGCGGCGACGACGTCGAGCCGGCGGTGGCCCGGCGCCGCGTCGCACACGAGCTCGTAGAGGCGGGTGAAGCGGGCGTCCCCCGCCTTGTAGACGCTGTGCCCGAGCCCGGGGATGCGCTGGCCTCCGCGCAGCCGCTCGCCTATCACCCGGGACGCCCGGCCCGGCTCGCCGATCTCGGCGAGCATCAGCTCGGCGCCGTAGGAGGCGCCCCCGTGCAACGGCCCGCTCAGCACGCCCAGCCCCGCGGCGACCACCGCGTACGGGTCGGCGCGGACGGAGGCCGCCACCCGTGCGGCGAGCGTGGAGGCGGCCAGTTCGTGGTCGGCCATCAGCACGAGCGCCGCCTGCAGCGCCCGCATCAGCCCCGGCGACGGCGGCGCGCCGCACAGCCGCCCCCACAGCCGCTCGGCGATCGTCCCCTCGCCCTCGCCTCCGGCGGGCGCGCCGCCCCCGCCGGCGGGCGGCGCGACGGACGGCGCGGCGGGCTCCACGCGGGGCAGCGCGTCGACGAGGCCGGCGATGAGGGCGCGGGCGGTGGCGATCACGCCGGGACGGTCCAGGTGGAAGCGCAGCGGGTCGGTGGCGGCGAGCGCCGTGGTGATCACCTGGAGGCGGTCGAGCGGGAGCAGGTCGGCGGGCAGGCCGGACTGGGCGGCGACCGCGGCGGCCAGGCCCTCGCGGGACGCCCGCCACCGCCCCGCCTCGCCGGACCCGGGCTCGCCCGTCCACAGCCAGGCGGCGACCGCCTCGAAGGGCCGTTCACCGGCCAGTTCGAGGGCGTCGCGGCCGCGGTAGTACGGGCGGTCGGCGCCCAGCGCGGTGACGGACGACTCGATGACCAGCTCGGCCGGGCCCGGCGGGCGGCGGGGCCGGCCGCGCCGCGCCAGCTCCTCGACCTCGGCGGCGTCGAACAGGCTGCGCCGCCCGTCCGGGTCGCGCCGCCGGCGCAGCACGCCGCGGCTGACGTAGGCGTACAACGTGGCGGGCTTCACACCGAGTCGGCGCGCGGCCGCCGCGGCGTCGATCCACTCCCCCGCCTGCGCGTTCTCCGCCATCCCTCGCCCCTCATGTTGATTTTCGTCAATATTGATACATGTGGACGGCAGTGTCAATCTGGGGCGACGGGCTCCCCCGGCGAGCGGCTCCCGGCGAGCGGCTCCCGGCGCAGCGATCCCCCGATGAGCGAAAGGCGGCGTGTCATGCCCCGGATCCACTTCCTCGACGTCACCAACCGGGACGGCGTGCAGACGGCCCGCACCGGGCTGTCGAAGTTCGGCAAGACGATGGTGAACTTCTACCTGGGACGTCTCGGCGTGGCGCAGTCGGAGATCGGCTTCCCGTTCCTGTTCCACGAGGCGCCGTACGTGCGCGCGCAGGTCGCGCTGGCCGAGGCGGGCGCGTTCGGCGGGCTGCGGCTGTCGGGCTGGTGCCGCGGGGTCGCCCGGGACGTCGAGCAGGCCCTGCCCCTCGGCCTGGCGCACTACAACCTGTCCATCTCGACGTCCGACTACATGATCGCCAACAAGTTCCGGGGACGCCTGGACCGCGCCGCGATCATCCGGGAGATGACCGAGGCGGTCCGCACCGCCAAGGCCGGCGGGGCGCGCACCGTCGGGGTGAACGCCGAGGACGGCTCGCGCACCGACGACGGCTTCCTCACCGAGTTCGCGCTGGCCGCCAAGGAGGCGGGCGCCGACCGCGTGCGCTACTGCGACACGATCGGCGGCGACACCCCCGACCGGATCCGGGAGCGGTTCGCCAAGCTGGCCGCCGCGACCGGGATGCCGGTCGAGACGCACTGCCACAACGACCTCGGCATGGCGGTGGCGAACTCGGTGTCGGGCGCACTGGGCGACCTGGAGGCGGGGCAGGACGCCTGGGTCAACACCTGTGTCAACGGGATCGGCGAGCGGGCCGGCAACGCCGACCTGCTGTCGACGATCCTGGCCTTCCGGCACGGCTTCGGGCTGGGCGGACGCGCCGAGATCGGCGATCCGCTCGACCTGTCGTGGGCGCGGCGGTTCGCGCTGTGGGCGAGCTACGCGCTCGGCCAGCCGCTGCCGTACAACCAGGTCGGCGTCGGGGCGAACGCGTTCGCGCACGAGTCGGGCATCCACGCCGACGGGGCCCTGAAGGACCACGGCAACTACGAGCTGTACGACGAGGAGACGCTCGGCCCCTTCCCCGAGGACTGGCACGCGCGGCGCGGGCGGGTCGTGCTGACCGGCGAGTACGGCGGCCGCGCCGGGTTCCGGCACGTGCTGGACGGGCTGGGCGTGGAACCCGCGGACGAGGAGACGGCGTTCAGGCTCGTCCAGTTGTGCAACGCGATGACGGGCCGTCCGCTGACCGACGACGAGCTGCGCCTGATCGCGACCTACCCGCACGAGCTCGCGCTGCTGTTCCCCGGCGGGCTGGACTGATCCGGCGGAAATTGTCGCATCCGCCGTCTAGGTTCCTGCCATGGCGATCACGGCGACGGCGGGACCGGCGCAGACATACAGCTACCGGCGGCCCTCGGGGCTGTCCGGCGGGCTGCTGGGGCTGTCCACCTCGGGCGGCACCACGGCGGCCGGGCCGCAGGCCCACCCGTACTTCTTCAGCGGGCTGCTGACGCAGGCGGCGCCCGCGGCGGCGGCCCTGCTGGGGCTGGCGGACGTGGCGCAGACCCGCTACCACCGTCCGATGCCGACGGCGTTCCGCGACCCGGTGGTGACGTGCAACGGCGACCGGCTGCGGCTGGAGTCGTTCTCGGCGTGCGGCGGCGTGTACGCGCGGCTGGACGTGCTGCAGCAGGCGCTGGACGGCGAGGTCCACGAACGCGGCACCACCAACGTCGACGTCAACGGGCCGTTGCGGGAGGCCCTGGCGCGCGTGGGCGGCGCCGACCCGCTGCATCTGGCGGTCGGCGCCGATGAACTGGCCGTCACCACGCTCGACGGCGCGGTGGTGGAGAAGAAGGTGCCGCTGCCCGACCGCTGGCTGCGGGGTTTCGCCGAACTGCAGGTCATCACCGCCGGGTTCGACCTGCGCGCCGAGCTCGCGAAGGCGGAGGCGGTGCGGTTCCTGCGCGGCCTGCCGCAGGCGGCGCGCGGCACGATGTGGGCGGTTCCGGCGGGGCGGGGGCTGCGCCTGACGTCCCGTCCCGCCCCGGGGGCGGTGTGCCTGTCCGGGCCGGACCGGTTGCGGACGATGCTGCCCCTGCTGCGTTTCGCCCGGGCACTGCGGGTGTACGGGCCCGCCGCCTCGCCCGGCGACGCGTCCCCGTTGTCGAGCGCGTGGGAGCTGGAGCTGCCCGGCATGCGGTACGTGCTGACGCTGTCGCCCGAGCCGTCCCGCGGTTTCTCCGGCGAGGGCGCGGTGCTGGACGCGCTGGCCACCGACCAGGCGGCCGACGACGCCGAGATCGTGGGCGCGCTGCTGGACTTCGAGCCGCGCGTCGAACCGGACCTGCTGGCCGACCGCGCGGGCCTGGACCTCGTACGGGTGCGGGCGGCGCTGACCCAGCTCGGCACCGCCGGACGCGTCGGGTACGACACGGCCGAGGCGGCGTTCTTCCACCGTGAACTGCCGTACGCCCCCGAACGCGTCACCGCCCTCAACCCCCGGCTGCGCGACGCGCGCGCTCTGGCGGACGGCGGGCACGTGCGGTTCACCGAACCGGGCGTCGCCGTCGTCACCACCGGCGGCGGGGAGCGCCGGGTCCGGTTCGCCGGCGACACGCAGGAGGCCTCCTGCACCTGCCCGTGGTGGGTGGAGTATCGCGGCGGCCGCGGCCCCTGCAAGCACGTGCTGGCCGCGCGGATGGTCCGCGACCGTCGGGCGGAGGCCGCGCGATGAGCGGGGAGACGATGAGCGGGGAGACCAGGGCCGACCGGGCGTGGCGGATCGTCAGCACGCAGATCCGCGAGGGCAATCCGGCGAACGTTGCCGCCAAGCTCGCGCTGCTCCGCGAGGACGAACGGCGGCTGGTCGGCGGGCGGCTGCCCGACCTGTTCAAGGAGATGCGGGGCGAGCGGTGGAACATCTGGGGCGCGGACGCCGCCCGGGCGAACGCCCTCAAGGTCGCGGGCGCCGGCTGCCTCGGCGGCGCGGCGGCGGTGGCGACCTGGCTGTGCCGCTCGGACCTGCGGACGTTCTCCTTCCACGCCTCCGCGGCGCCCGTCGTCGACCTGATCGCCGAGGTCGTCGCCGACCGTCCCGCCGCCTGGCGCGCCGAGGTGGCGCGCAGGATGGCCGCGCGGCTGCCCCTCAACGACAACGACAGGGGCGTCGCCTGGCGGATCACCGAGCGGCTCGCGCGCGACTCCGGCGAGCCGCCTCCGCTGGACGACGGTTTCGTGGCGGGCTGGATCAGGTGGACGTTCCCGGGGGAGATCGACCCCGGCGACCCGTTCTTCCGCGCTCTGCTGCCCGGGCTGTTCGAGATGGACGCGGCGGGCCGCCTGCTCGACCCCGGCGGCTGGAGCGTCGACGGCTGGGTCCACAGCCTCGTCCGCATGGCCGCCGCCGGGCAGGTCGACCGTTCGCTGTTGCTCGACGGATGCGTGCGCCGTCTCCTGCGCGGCGGCGCCGTCCAGGATCTGCGCTGGTACGGCGTGCTGCACGACGCGCTGGAGCCGACCGTCGCCGAGAGCACGGCGCGGCTGCGCGACTACCTGCGGCTGCTGCCCGCCGCCCCCGCGCGCGTCGCCGAACTGGCGCTGGAGCAGGTCCGCCGCGTCGACGAGGCGGGTGCGCTGGAGGAGGCCGCGTTCACCGAGGCCGCCGAGGCGCTGCTGTTCCGTCCGGAGAAGAAGCTGGTCCGGGCCGCGCTGACCTGGCTGGACCGCACCGCGCGTCCCCGCGACCGGGTCGACGCCGCGTTGACCGCGCTCACGGTCGCGTTCGGGCAGGAGGCCCTCGACCTCCAGGAACGCGCCGCCAGGATCGCGGCCAGGCATGCGGGCAGGGCCGGGGACGAGGCGCGCGAGGCCGTCCGGCAGGCGGCCGGCGCCCTGCACGGCCAGGCCCGCGACCTGCTCGCGGCGGCCGTCGGGCCGGTGGAGCCGCCCGACCCGCAGCCGTCCGTCCCGATCCCGCTCGCTCCCCCGGCGCCCGCCCCGCGTCCCCTGCCCCCGCCGATCGGGTCCCTCGCCGACCTGGAGGAGGCGGCGCGGACGGGGCTGCGCGGCGACGCGAACATGGCCGACGGCGAACGGTTCCTGGCGGGCGTGGTCGCCCTGGCCTACCGCGATCCTGAGGGGGCCCGCACCACGCTGCGCCGGGTGGCCTACGGCGTGGCGCCGTGGCTGGAGTTCCACTACAACATTCGGACCGGCCACCCGGTGACCTGGATCTCCTCCGCCATCCGGCCGCTGGTGCCGCCCCGCCACAAGGTCCGCGGCCATCGGGCGTCCGGCGCCTCGATCGACCGGTGGCCCGCCGCGAACCGCGTCCTGCTGCGACGCGCGCTGGAGACGGCCGAGGCGATCGGGCGGGTGCCGCTGCTGCTGGCGACCCCCACCGAAACGTCCGGCCACATCGACCCCGAGGTGCTGGTCGAGCGTCTCGAACGCCTTGAGAAGGAGAACCTGGAGCCAGGACCGGTCGACCTCGACCAGGCCCTGTTGAGGCTCCCCCGCCGGATCGACGCGGACGTCGTCTCCCGGGCCCGCCGCCTGACCTCCCCGGCCGGACGCGCCGCCGCGTCCCGCATGGCCGGCGGCCTTCCCGACCCGTCCGTGACCTGCACCGTCCACCACGCCCCCGACCGCGCGGTGTACTTCGAGAGTGCGCAGAGTTCCACGACCGACTTCCTGCTGTCGACCGTGTCGGCCCCGGACGCCGAGGGCCCGGTGGCCCGGCTCCTGCTGCGCCACTCCCCCCAGGAGGCCGTCGACTCGGTCTACGACGTGGCGTTGCTGTCCTGGTGGCCGTCCCTGCTGCCCTCGCACCGGGAGGTGGTCGCCGCGCACCTCCTCACCTACCTGGTCCTCATGACCGAGTCACGGGAGGGGCAGGGCGAGGTGCTGCTGGCGCTGGCCGAGGCGGACGGCCCGGCCGGAGCGGCCACCGCGTCCGCGCTGGCCCTGGGCCTGTCCATGCTCCCCAAGGAACGTGTCGGCGCGGTGGACGCCCTGCTCGCCCTGTGCGGCCGGCGCCGGCTCCCCGCGGCCGCCATGGGCGAGGCGATCGGCACCCTGGCAGGGCTCGGCCACATCAAGCTCAAGCGCGTCACCGACTCGCTGGCCGAAGCCGCACAGGCGGGCGCCCGCCAGGACGTCTTCGCCGTCCTGACCGCCGCCCTGCCCGGCCTTCTCCCGCCACCGGGCCGGCGCGCGCCCGTCGCCCTCCCCGACCTGATCGCCCTCGCCACGCAGACGGCCGAGACGATCGGCGCGAGGGCCGACATCCCCGGCCTGGCGGAGGTGGCCGCGCGCGGCGGCAGCAGCCGCCTGGTCCGCGAAGCGGCCCGCCTCCACCGCCTCCTGACCACCTCATGACCCGCGTCCCGAGAGGGTGCGCAGAGGCGAGACGATGGGGAGGTGCAGGTATTCGTCCATGGCGGTAGGGCCGCGGTGAGCGGAGAGATGGAGGGCCGATGACGCGGACACTGGCGTTCGGCGCGGTCGAGACCGTGCTCGGCACGCTGCTCGTCGGCGCGACCGAGGAGGGAGTCGTGCGCCTGGGCTGGCACGACTCCCCCGCCGAGCGCGCCCGTGTCGCGGCCGCGGTCGGCCTGCCCGTGGTGGACGACCCCGCCCGCACCGCCCCGGCGCTGGAACGGCTCGCCGCGTACTTCGCCGGTAAGACGGAACCGTTCGACCTGCCGGTCGACTGGCGGCTGACGTCGCGGCTGCAACGGCAGGTGCTCGCCACGCTGTACGAGTCGGTGCCGTACGGCTCGCTGGTGACCTACGGCGAACTCGGCGAGCGCAGCGGCACCGGGGTGCCCCCGCAGGCCATCGGGCAGGTCATGGGCAGCAACCCGATCCCGATCGTCGTGCCGTGTCACCGCGTGGTCGCGGCCAACGGCCTGGGCGGCTACAGCGGCGGCTCCGGCATCGAGGTCAAGCGCTGGCTGCTCACCCTTGAGGGCGCCCTGCCGGCCACGCTGGACTGGGATCTGGACCGGGGGCCCTGACGACCCGCCGCGCGGTCAGCGCTGCCGGCGGAAGTGGTCGATCATCTGCTCGTACGGCAGCTCGTACACCGCGTGCACGTCCCAGTTGACCACGTCCATGTACGGTTCGAGCATCTCGGTCAGCTCCTGCGGGTTCTCCGTCTCGAGGAGCATGAAGCCCGCGCCGCCGCCGGCCAGGTTGTACCAGCCGCGAATCTTCTCCGGATGGGTCAGGCCCTTGTCGTGCTGCTCCAGGACGCGGTGGCGGACGTCCTCAGCCCGTACGCCGGGCTGGTAGCGGAATCGGCAGTACCACATCATTGCTCGGCCTCCTCAGTCGACCAGTGGCGGTCCCCTTACCTGCACAAAGACCGTTAAACCCGACACGCCCGGGCGTTCCCCGGCAGCGTTCTTCACGGGTTCTTCTCGGGTTCTTTCCGCGTTCTCTCCGGGTTGTCTCCGGGTTCTCCGCTGCGTTCCCGCCGGGCGGTGACGGCGGCGAAAGTAGAATGAGGCGTGCCGAGAATCAGCGAGCCCACGGTCGCCCAGCACCGCGCGCGTCAGCTGCGCACGCTCCTGGACGCCGGGCGCGCGCTGGTGGCCGAGGAGGGGCCCGAACGGCTGTCGCTGGCCGCCCTGGCCCGGCGGGTGGGGCTGTCGCGGCCCAGCCTGTACGAGTACTTCCGGTCCAGGGACGACCTGGTCGCCGCGATCGTCGAGGACGAGCTGCCGCGCTGGGCCGCGGCGGTCGAGCAGGCCCTGGCCGGTCCGGCGGACCTGGTCGCCAAGGTCGAGGCGTACGTGCGGGCGCAGCTGGAGATGATGACCGACGGCCGCCACGCCGCGGCCGTCGCCCTGGCCGAGCACGCGCTCGCCGAACCCGCGCGCGAGCGCATCCGCGACGGCCACGCCCAGCTGCTGCGCCCGCTGGTCACCGCGCTCGCCGACGGCGGCGTCCCCGACCCGCGGCTGCGCGCCGCACTGGTGCAGGGCATCGTCGACGCCGCCGCCAGGGCCGCGCAGCGGCAGGCCGCCGACCCGGAGACCATCGTCCGCACCGCCGTCGCCCAGGCCGTCCACGGCCTGGCGGGGGTGGACACCGCCGGCGCCGGGAACGCTCCCGACACCTGAGAGCCGCCGTGGGCGGCGCCGCCGGGGCCGGCGGGCCGCGCCTTGCCGGTCAGCCGGGGAGGTTCGCCTCGATCGCGGCGGTGATCTCCTCGGACTCGGGCTCGGTCTGGGGGGCGAAGCGCGCGACGACGGTGCCGTCCGGGGCGAGCAGGAACTTCTCGAAGTTCCAGCGGATGTCGCCGGTGTAGCCCTCGGCGTCGGCGAAGCCGACGAGGTCGCGGTAGAGGGGGTGCCGCCCCTCGCCGTTGACCTCGACCTTCTCGGTGAGCGGGAAGGTGACGCCGTAGGTCGTCGAGCAGAACTCGGCGATCTCCTCCGGCGTGCCCGGTTCCTGGCCCATGAACTGGTTGCAGGGCACGCCGAGCACGGTGAACCCGCGTTCGGCGTACCGCTCCTGGAGTCGTTCCAGCCCGGCGTACTGGGGAGTCAGGCCGCACTTGGAGGCGACGTTGACGACGAGCACGGCCTTGCCCCGGTACTGCCGGAGGTCCGCGGAGCCTCCCCGCAGACCGCCGATCTCCACCTCGTAGACAGACATGGGGCCGATCTTAGGAGATGCCCCTCCGCCTCGTCCGCGACCTGCCGGCGGTCACGGGTGGGACGGAACACTCGCGGGGCGGGGCCCCTGGCGGCGCGTCGGGCTACCGCCGCGTGGAGCCCGCCCCGTGTTCGCTAACCCTGCCCCAGGTTGATCGAGGTCACGAACGACCCGAGCTGGGTACCGGCGTTCCCCAACTGCGCGATCGCGTTGTTGACGACACCTGCCGCGTCCTGCGGCGAGCTGAGCAAGTAGAAGATGACGAAGGCGATGGCCCCGTAGCGGAGATACTTCTTCAACATCCCGATGCCGTCCCTCTAGTAGCGCAGCGACACAATGACCCGATCCAATTGTGCCCGTCTGCGTCTGCCCGCAAAGCGCGAGTTTACTGTGACGGCACGGCAAGCGGATGATCCCCCGCGACGGAAGAATCACGTGTCCTTCCGGCGTCCCGGGGTTGCGTCCCGCCCCCGTCCCAGGTCAGGGGATGGCGCTGACGAACGTCGAGAACGACTCGGCGGCGCTGCCGAGGCCGCCCAGGCTCTGGTTGACCAGGCCGGCCGCCGCCTCCGGCCGGCTGACGATGTACCAGATGACGAAGGCGAGCCCCGCCATCTTGAACCACTTCTTGTTCACGTCCCCCACCTTCTGTAGCAGAAGCTCCACGCTCAGTGATTCCCGGTGGCGGCACCGAGCGGGCCAAGGGGGCGAAAAGACAACGTCAAGCGCGGTCGGCGGGCATGCCGTGGCGCGTCAGGTACTCGGTGTAGAGGGGACGCAGCGCCTCGGCCATCTCGCCCTCGCCCGCGTGGGTGAACTCCTCCAGCAGTGACAACCCGTGGAGCAGGTCGAACGTGGCGCGGTCCTGCTCGCCGAGGGCGGCCGCGGCCGCCGGGATCGCGCGCAGCAGCTCCCACAGGAAGCCGACGTCGCGCCGCTCCCTGGCGCGTGCGATCGCCCTGTCGTGCAGTTCCTTGGCCGGCAGCCGTTCCAGGCCGGCGGCGTCGGGCGTGGCATCGGACATGGGTCGACTCTATTGCGGCGGCATCTAATGCGGCGGCGCGGCCCGG